>JBMOIK010000205.1:0-7276 GCA_049317365.1 Rectinemataceae bacterium
CGCGATCTCTTCGACCTCATCAAGGCGGAGACAGAATCCGTACCCGGCGCCGATGACGAGGAAGACTAGGCGGAACATCCGCCTGGTCGTGGCCTACGACGGTACCGGCTATGGTGGCTGGCAGCGGCAGAAAAACGCGCCCTCGGTGCAGGCAGCACTCGAGGCAGCCCTCGCGAAGATGCACGGAAGCAGCCCCCCCGTCTTCGCCGCAGGGCGCACCGACGCGGGTGTGCATGCACAGGGACAGGTGGCGAATTTCTACACCGACATCCTTTCCATCCCCGCGGGGCGCTTTGTGCCTGCGCTCAACAAGCTCCTGCCCCGCGACATCCGCGTGATGTCCGCCGCCGAGGTGCCCTTGGACTTCCACTCGCGCTTCGACGCCCGGCTCAGGCGCTACCGCTATTTCATCGTAATTGGAAGGACCGTCGATCCCTTTGCGCTGCGGACAGCCTGGCAGATCCCCCGCAGCCCCGACCTCCGGGCCCTCAACGAGGCGGCTTCCCTCCTCCTCGGAGAGAACGACTTCACTGCCCTGTGTTCGGCCCGCGACCCGAGCCCTTCGAAGCGGCGCACTGTCCTCGGGGCTTCCTTCCGCTGGGAAGGGGGGCTCCTCGTGTTCGAGATCGCCGCGAACGCCTTCCTCCTCCGCATGGTGCGCTCCATCACAGGCTCGCTGATCCACTGGGAGGCCGGCGGCGGCCCAGCCAGAGGGCCTGCGGGAGGACCGGCAGGGACGGCTGCGGAGACGCTGCAGCTCGCGCTGGCCACGGGCAACCGGGCTCTTGCAGGCCCGACGGCGCCAGCCCAGGGTCTCTTTTTCTGGAATGCTGAGTACTATGAGCAGCCGCGAAGACCCGGAAGGGGGGCCTCCTGGTCCCGCAGGGGCTACGAGGATCCGCGAGGCGGAAGCGGCGACGAGCCGGCCGAGCCGGGACCGCTGATACCCCCGACCGGGCCGGCTTTCCGCCTCGTGCCCGGCATCGGGAGCCTGGAGGAATGACTGATGCGTGCAATTGACTGGAAACCCAAGGCGGCCCTCTTCGATCTCGACGGGACCCTCGTGGACAGTGAACCCCTCTTCGAGCTCTCGGAGCAGGCCCTCCTCGCCGACTGGGGCATGCGGCTCGACGAGGCCCTCATCCACGAGCTCTATGGGCAGAGCGCAATGGGCTTTTTCAGGATCATGGAGGCACACTTCCCGGACAACGCCTTTTTCAAGGTAGCCCTGGAAGAACGCCTCGCGGCCAAGACCCGCGCCTACCTGAAGATCGCCCACGGCCGCATCCCGGTCTTTGCACGGATGGAAGCCTTCGCGCGGAACCTCTCTGCCCGAGGCGTGCCGCTCGCCCTGGCCTCGAGTTCCACGCACCAGATCATCGACTTCGAACTATCTGAAACCGGCATGGCAGGCCTTTTTCCTGTGAGGGTTTCCGCGGTCGATGTCCCGCAGGGAAAGCCCGAACCCGACGTCTTCATCGAAGCGGCTCGCAGGCTTGGTGTTGATCCGGGCGACTGCGCGATCTTCGAGGATTCCTTTCTCGGCTACCGTGCAGCCCGTGCTTCAGGAGGCTTCGTCGTCGCGCTGCCTGCGCCCTCCGCGGACCTGGCGCGCTTCGCTGGCGCTGACCTCGTGGTGGCCGGTGGAAGCAATGCCTTCGAGGCCTCCCTCCTGCCCTTTCCCGGATGGGAGCTGTAGCGGACTCCTCTCTAGTCCTTCATCGCATTGTGGCCGATGAGGGCGTCGTTGGTTTCGCGGAAACGCCTGACGACGATGGGAAGGAGGTCGATCGCGATCTCGGGATGGGACTTCAGGAAGGAATTGAACTCCCAGGAGGCGAGGACCAGGCAGATTGTCTCCATCGTCGCCACGACGCTGGCCGATCGGGGCGCCCCGTCAAAGACCGTCATCTCGCCCATGATGTCGCCGGGGCCGTTTTCGGCGATCTCGACAGTGCGCCCCGAGCTGTCCGTCTTCTCGATCCGCACCTTCCCCGTGAGGATGATGAAGAGCCCGATGCCGTCCTCGCCCTGCTTCATGAGGGCCTCGCCATCCTTGAAGGAGCGCTCCGTCGCAATGCCGGCGATGCCCTTCAGGGATTTCTGGCTGAGGTTCTCGAAAAGACACACTTTCGAGAGGGCTTCAAGCTTGTCCATGCAACGCTCCTTGCGGGGGCTCCGAGTCTGGTGAGGATTCAAAGATAGAGGGGGGCGGGGGCGCGGTCAAGACAGCGGGCCCGGGCGACCGCAGGCGGCTGGTCCTTGACGCATCGCAGTCCGGCGCGGACACTGGCCCTCCCGTGACCACAGCTCCCGCATCGGCTTCCAGCAGCTCCTTCACCTCGGACATCCTGCGCATCGGCCTCCCCATCGCCCTCCAGAATTTCGTCTCGGCCCTCGTGAACATGCTCGCGACCGTCATGGTGGGCAGTCTCGGAGCTACAAGCCTCGCTGCTGTGGGGCTGGGCAACCAGGTGTTCTTCCTCTTGAACCTCATCCTCTTCGGGGTCGGGACGGGGGGAGGGGTCTTCCTGGCCCAGTACTGGGGCAAGCGCGACCTGGCGGGCCTCAGGCGGAGCTTCGGCCTGGCCCTCGCGCTCAGCCTCGGGGCTGGCCTGGTCTTCTCGGTGGCGGCCATCGCCTTCCCCACCTTCCTCCTTGGCCTCTATTCCCCTGACCCCGCAGTGATAGCCGAGGGGGCACGCTACCTCCGGATCGTGGGTATTGGGTATATTCCCACCTCGCTGTCCCTGGTGCTCGGCCTGTCCATCCGCAGCGTGGAAAAGGTGCGCCTGCCCCTGGCCGCGACGACGGTATCCCTGGGGCTCAACGTGCTTTTGTCCTGGCTCCTGATCTTCGGGAAGGCCGGATTCCCCGCCCTCGGCGTGGAGGGGGCTGCCTGGGCCACGGTCATCGCCCGCTTCGTCGAAGCATTCATAATTGTTACAGGTTGTGCGATCGGACGAATCCCGCTCCTGGGCCGCTTCGCGGAGCTCTTCGACTGGGGTGGACTCTGGGTATCGCGCTTTTTCAGGGTCACCTGGCCCGTCATCCTCAACGAGATCACCTGGAGCCTGGGCATCACGCTCTACAATGTGATCTTCGCGCGGATCGGCACCGGCGCCATCGCCTCGTACAACATCGTGAACTCGGTGAGCCAGCTCGCCCTGGTGCTGTCCTTGGGATGGCCAACGCGGCCGCTGTCATGATCGGCAAGAAGATAGGGGAGGGCCAGGAGGCCCTGGCCTTCACCTGGGCGAAGCGCTTTGCCCTCGCCTCGCCCCTTCTCGGCCTCGCCATGGCCCTCCTCATCGTCCCCTTCAGGCTGGCCCTGCCCTGGCTTTACGCCCTCCCCGCGCCTGTGCTCTCCGAGGCGGGCATCATGCTCCTGGTCCTCGCAGCCGCCTTCCCCTTCAAGGTCTTCAACCTCGTGCTCATCGTCGGCATCTGCCGGGGGGGCGGGGACACGAAATTCAGCATGTACTATGACCTTGCCGGGGTCTGGGGCCTTGGTCTGCCCCTGGCCCTCCTCGGGGCCTTCGTGCTCGGCCTCCCGCCCTGGGCGGTCTTCCTCCTGACCATGAGCGACGACTTCGCCAAGTCCTTCGTCGGTGTCTGGCGCCTGTTCTCGAAGCGCTGGATCAGGGACGTCACCGCCTGAGCCCAGCGGCGACCTCCCTCGAATGTACTAATGATTAGATATAATTCAGGGTCTTGGCCTTTGCCGAGAGCTCGTCCCTGAACTTCGGGTCGGCGATGGCGATGAGGGCCTTGGTGCGCTCGCGCACGGTGCGGCCTCGGAGCCGGGCGACACCGTGCTCGGTGACGACATGGTCGACGTTGCTCCGGTGGAGGGTGACGGCCGAACCCTCGGAGAGGGTGCTCTGGATGGTGGAAACTGTGCCGCCCCTGGCTGTCGAGTAGCAGGCGATGATGCTCTTGCCCCTGCCGTCGGTCGCGGACACCGCGCCCTGCGCGGTGTCGGATTGCCCGCCCGTGCCCGAGTACTGGTTGGGGCCGAGGGATTCGCTGGCCACCTGGCCGGTGAAGTCAACCGAGAGGCAGGTATTGATCGAGACCATCCTCGAGTTCTGGGCAACCACCGCGGGGTCGTTGACCCACTTGCCGCGCTGGAACTCGACCGCCACGTTGTCGTCGAGCCAGTCGTAGAGTTTCCGCGAGCCCATGGCGAAGGTGGTGACGAACTTGCCGCGCTTCAGGCTTTTCCGGTCATTGGTGATAACGCCTAATTCATAGAGTTCCATAATCGAGTCGACGAACATCTCGGTGTGTACCCCGAGGTCCTTCTTGTCGCGGAGGGCCAGGGCGGCCGCGTTGGGGATGCCTCCGATGCCGAGCTGTATGGTCGAGCCGTCCTCGACGAGGCTGGCGATGTGGGCGCCTATCATCAGGTCGGTCTCGCTCGGCGTCGGGGCGGGGAGGGTGGGCACTTCCTGGTAGTGCTCCACGAAAAAATCCACGTCGCGGATGTGCAGTTGCGTGTCCCCGTAGGTCCTGGGGAGCCTTGGGTTGACCTCGAGGATGATGAGCCTGGCGGCTTCGATGATGTCCTTCTCGTAGGTGATGCCGAGGGAGAGGGACACGTAGCCGTGGCTGTCGGGTGGCGTGCAGGTGCCGAAGAAGATATCGGGTTGCCGCACCGAAATGCGGTCGGAGGCAGCCCGGCTCAGCATGTTCGGCACAAAGGTGATGGTGCCCGTGCCCGACTTGAGCGCCTCCCTGGTGCCGGGGGCGTGGAACCAGCTTGCCAGTTCGAAGCGGCCGCGCATTTCCGGCTTCATGAAGAACTCGTAGGGCTTGAGGGTGAGGCAGGAGAAGACCCTGACGTCCTGGACGCTGTCGGCGATGATGTGGAAGCGCTCCATGCAGCCCTGGGGCTCGGAGGCGCACATGGCGACTATGATGTCGTCGCCCGACTTGATCTTTGACACCGCATCGTCGATGGCGATCAGCTTGCCCTTGTAAGCGCTGTGGTTGCTCATTGGAAACTCCTTGCGTCGCTCTGTCCTGGCCCTCGCGCCACCAGTCTTTGACAATAGGGACATTCTGCGCGAAGGGAGCGAGGAGGTCAAGGAACGAAGCGCCGCTTTCCGGTGGAAACGCTGCCCGTCGCGACGCAGGCGGCCACAATGAACGAATGGTTCGCTCATTTCCGTGACATGGAGGGAGCGTTCCGCATCGCCAGGGACTCCACGATCTTGCCGAGCCTCACGAGGTCCTTCTCCGTCCTCTGCGACCATACCGAGGCGTTGAGCCTGATGTAGTCGCGGTGCTTGCGGGAGGGCGAGAAGATCGAGCCGGGGGCGATGGCGATGCGCGCACGGGCAGCTTCCGCGTAGAGTTCCATCGAGTCGATGCCGCCGGGCAGGCGTACCCAGATGAGGTAGCCACCCTCGGGCTCGGCGATCTTGGTACCAATTGGAAATGCTTTCTCGATGGCCTCGGCCATGGCCTCGACACGGCGACAGTAGGCGCGGCGGATGGAGCGGAGGTGGGCGTCATAACCCCCGGATTCAAGGTAGCGCGCGATGGCCAGCTGGGGCAGGGCCGAGGTGCCGCTGGTAAGCGCCATCTTGAGCCTGATCAAGTCTGGCGCTCGCCGGCCCGCCGCGACCCAGCCGAGGCGGTAGCCGGGCGAGATGTCCTTCGAGAAGGAAGAGCACAGGAGGATGTTGTCCGTGTCGAAGGATTTGGCCACAATTGGTCGTTTATCCCCGAAATACAGCTCGCCGTAGATGTCGTTCTCGATCAGGGGGATGCCGCGCCGTCCGGTCAGCTGGGCAAGCCTGCGCTTGGAATCGTCTGGCATGAGCGAACCGAGGGGGTTGGAGAAATTCGTCATGGCCACGACGGCCTTCACCGGGTGGTTGTCGAGGGCGAACTCGAGGGCGTCGAGCGAGAGGCCCGTGCCGGGGAAGGCGGGAATCTCGAGGGCGCGGAGCCCCATGGCCTCGAGGATGAGGAGGAGCCCGAAGTAGGCGGGAGACTCGATGGCGACCAGGTCGCCCGAACGGCAGACCGCCAGGAGACACAGGCTCATGGCCTCGGAGCAGCCCGCGGTTATGACCACCTCATCCGGAGAGATCGGGCAACCTGCGGCAAAGGCGCGTTGTGCGATTCCCTGGCGGAGCTCCTCGATGCCCTCGGGCGAGAAGGAGCTGTCGCGGGCGAAGCCCCCCTCGCGCGCGATGGCCGCCACGATGCGGTCGAGCTTCTCCGAAGGCAAAAGCTCGGGGTCGGGGGAGGCGGCTCCGAAGGGCGCCACGTCCGGATCGAGCTTGCCCCTGTAGAGTCCCATCGAGACCTCGTCGAGGGTGACGCCCATCGGGTCGATGGAGCTTTCCTCGGGTTCCAGCTCCATCTTCTGTGCCCTGTGCCTGCGCTTTACGTAGTAGCCGGACTGGGGACGGGCTTCTGCCAGGCCACGGTCCTCGAGGAGGCGGAATGCCTGGATGGTCGTCGAAAGGGACAGGCCCCGCCCCGCAGCCGCTTTACGGAGGGAGGGAAGGCGGCTGCCCTCGGGGAAGGTGCCGGCGGCTATCTGGGCGGCAAGCTCCTCGGCGAATTGTTCATAGAGGGCCTGAGTTTTCACCAGTACAGTTTGAGTCCATGAACACAGTACAGTCAAGGAACAATCGAACTGTACTGTATGCAATACATGATTTCTGGATCTGTATTCATTCATCCAGATTCGCTATCTTCTCTAGTGTCGGGTGCAGGAGAGCCAGTTTGGCCAGGGCACCGTCGGACCCAATCGTTCCATAGGAGGCCTACCATGAATATCAAAGCCATCAACGTCCTTGAGACCCTCTCCCTTCCTGTTGCCGCTCCCGTGACCAGCCTCGCAAAGGGCTCGACCTTCTCCCTGGAAGCCCAAGGGCCTGTGAGCCTTTACTGCATCAGTGGAGCCCTCTGGGCTACGGTTTCCGGCAACCCGGCCGACCTCCTTGTCCAGGCGGGCGAGACGCAGGTCATCGAGGGTAGGGGTAAGCTCCTGTTGTCGGCCTTCGAGACTTCGAGGTTCTGGATCGGGTAGGGGCGGGAGCCCGCCAGTCCTTTATCTCCCTCTTTAATCTTGCTATTTGTCCCTCTTTAAACTTTTGCTCACATCTCCGCAAAGACGGAGTAGCTGTAGTGGCAACTGGATTGCCACGCACCGAATATCTCCGAAGGATCGCCCTTAATTTATCCATTTCTGACTTACTTGAGAGTACCGAGTTCTCAAGCTCCTTTGGATGTTTTTTCCCGCCCGCTC
>JBMOIK010000206.1:0-7270 GCA_049317365.1 Rectinemataceae bacterium
CATAGAGGAGGCCGGCCACGTCGCCAGGCACACCGGAGGCAAGTCCTCCGACCTGGGAGCCTGGCCCCACGATCGCGCTGGCGGTTGAGTCGGTCCGCTTTGCGGGCAGCTGGGTCTTGCCATCCTCGCTATACTTGAACATATCGGGTTTCGAGGCGATGGGAGCCATCTCGCGGAAATCGATGACGATGGGATCCTTGCCGACGAGCTTGATGGTAATGAAACCGCCGCCGCCGAGTCCATTGGCGTTGGGTTCGAGGACGCCCTGGGCGAAGCCGATGGCCACTGCCGCATCGACGGCGTTGCCGCCCTTCTTGAGGATATCGATTCCTACCTGGGCTGAATCGGGTTTCGCCGTGGCGACGACACCGTTGGCACCCTGCGCCCCCCGCGTGTGGAGATTTGCGGGGACGGCCTGTCCAAAGGCGACCGAGACGGCAGCGGACAACGCTATCCCAAGCACGATGATTCTATTCATGGAAGCCTCCTGGGGAAATTTGTGTGACAGCTAAATATCAAGCCCCGGACCCACGCCTGTCAACACGCATGGCGCAACCATGGGAGGCAGGGGCCAGGCGCTATCGACGATCAGGGATCGACGCTTCGAGCGCCGCTCCGATTTCCGGAAACCTGAAGGAGTAGCCCGCGTCCAGGAGCCGACGTGGTTCCGCGCGCACGCCCAGGAGGAGGGTGTCCGCCATCGCACCGAAGGCCAGGCGAAGGGCAAAGGAAGGGAGCGGCAGCCAGGAGGGACGATGGAGGATCCGGCCGAGGGCTTCCGACAATTCAGCATTGCGAAGACTTCCAGGAGCCACGAGGTTGAAGGCACCCTGCGCATGGGGATCCGCGGCAAGATGGCGAAGGCCGCCCACCAGGTCGGCGAGCGCCACCCAGGACATCCACTGCCTGCCCGAGCCCACAGGGCCGCCGGCGCAGAGCCGGTGCTGGCGGAGGAGGGGAGCGAGGACAGGGCTGCCGGAGCCGAGGACAGGGCCGAGCCGCGCGACGATCCGCCTGACTCCCAGGGTCTCGACAGCTTCGGTGGAAGGCTCCCAGTCCCGGGCGGCGAGGCGCGAGAGGAAGCCTGTGCCAGGCGCGTCCCCTTCTCGGGCAAGGCCCTCGCCCGGTGGGTAGTAGTCGATCCCCGAGGCCTGGATGAAGACGCCTGGCCTCACCGAGGCGGCAATGATGGCCTCCACCAGGGCGCCACCTGCATCACGCCGGCTTTCCGCAAGGAGTCGCCTCCGCGCGGGAGTCCATCGGTAGGCAGGCGAGGGTCCGGCGACGCGCTCGCCCGAGAGGTTGACCACGAGGTCGGCGCCATCGAGGGCATGCGACCAGGGGCCCTGCGTCTTTCCGTCCCAGCGCAGGGCCTGCGGCCTCCGCTCCACCCCTGCGCTTGCGTCGGCGCTGACCCCGCCCCGCGACAGGACAAGGACCTCGTCCCCCGTCCCAAGAAAGGACGCGACCAGGGCCCGCCCGACGTAACCGGTCCCGCCTGCGATGACGACCTTCATAGTACCTTCTTTCTCAGCAGTTCCCCTGCGCCGGAGGGGAGGAAGCCGAAGTCCACGTTGTCGGCCATGTCCCGCGCCGCCCGGAAGGCCGCAAGGAAGGTGGCACGGTCGACCGCAAGCGCCCCCAGAGCGGCCTTGTAGCCGAGGGGCATGCCGAGGTCCCAGAGGCGGACTCCCGCCCCTGCCAGCGCAGACGCCAATGCAACCAATTGTACCGTTCCAGAGCCGCCCTCGGAGCGGAAGCCCGAGTAGCTCGTCCATGAGGCCCCTATGAGGGCGCCTAACTCTCCCGCCACGAGGGTCCCCCCGCGCAGGAGCTCGAAGGACGCGAGCCGCACTCCGGCGCCCTGCCCGCGCCTGGCGAGCTCCCTTAAGGCGGCTACCAGCGGCGGCCTGAGCCAGCCGTCGCCGTGGGCCGCGAGGCATCGGTCGAGGACCTCGTCGAAGGCACTGTTGAAATGGAGGGTGTAGGCGGAAGCCGCACGCCGTGCGCTTTTCGTGATGCGGACTGCCGCCGGGTCGAGGATCGAACGCTCGGTGTGGAGCTTCGGGGTCAAGAGTTCGATCCCCTCGTAGTCGACCGCCATCGGGATGAATCCTTCGCGGACCAGCCCGGCGATGAGGCCGGGTTCGAAGCTCGCGCAGGCGCAGAATTCGTGGGGATAGCCGCGCTCGAAGGCCCGCACGAGGGCGAGGGGATCGACCGAATCGGGGACAAGGGCAATCGCAGGGCCTCCGGAAAGACGCATCGCTGCCATCGTAAGCGTCTTGCGCCTTCGAGGCAACCGCCCCTATCCTCCCTGCATGGAGGCACCATGATCACGCTCATCGTCCGCATCAGGGTCAGGGAGGATGCCCTCGAAGCATGGGTCGCGGCCACCCTCGCCAACGCCGCTGAGAGCCGCAAGGAAGCAGGCATCCTGTCCTTCGAGCTCCTCGCAGACCGGGACGACCCTATGCGCTTCGCCCTCGTCGAGCGCTACCGCGACGAGGCTGCCATTGCCGCCCACAAGCAGACGAGGCACTACGCGCACTGGGTCGAGCTCTCCGAACCACTCCAGGCCGAGCCCCGGACACGGGCCTTCTACACGAGCGTCGAACATGCCGGTCCCAGAGCCGGAAGGCCGGCATGAACTTTGAATTTGCCACAGCCTCCCGCATCCGCTTCGGGCCCGGCACGCTCGCGGAGGCGGGGACCATCGCAGCGGGCATCGGGCGCCGGGCCTTTGTCATCGGAGGCCGGGACCTCGGGCGCCTCGGACCCCTCACCGCGCGGCTCGAGGCAGCCGGCCTCGTGTGCGCGACCGCCTCGACCTCCCCCGAACCGGACTTCGACTCGCTCCGTGCCCTCGCGGAGGCCGCGAGGGCCTTCGGCCCCGATCTGGTGATCGGCATGGGTGGAGGCTCGGCCATGGATGCCGCCAAGGCTGTCGCAGCCCTGGTCACGAACGGGGGAGATCCTCTCGACTATGCGGAAACCGTCGGAAAGGGACTTCCCCTGGCCAAGCCCTCCCTGCCCTGCATCGCGATTCCGACTACGTCGGGCACGGGCTCCGAGGTCACGCGCAATGCTGTGTTCACGGCCCATGTCGCCGGAGAGCCCTCCCTCAAGTTCAGTCTCCGTTCGCCGACCATGCTGCCTGTCGTCGCCCTCGTCGATCCAGAGCTCACCCAGGGACTGCCGTGGAAGCTGACCCTCGGGCCCGGCCTCGACGCGATCGCACAACTCGTCGAGCCCTTGGTTTCGGCCAGGGCCAACCCCCTCGTCGACGCCTTCTGCCGGGAAGGCCTCTCTCGCGCGCTTCCGGCCCTCCTCAGGATGGCGGCAGGGAAAGACGCTGCATCGGTCGCTGACGAAATCGGCGCACGGCAGGAGCTGTCCTTCGCGAGCCTCCTCGGAGGCCTCGCCCTCGCCAACGCGGGCCTCGGCGCTGTCCACGGCATAGCCGGCCCCCTTGGGGGCGCCAGCGGCGCTGCCCACGGCGCCCTCTGCGGCGCCCTCCTGGGAGCAGTGGTGAGCGCCAACGTGGCGGCCCTCCGTAGCCGCGCCCCGGGCTCTCCGGCCCTCGCCAGGTACGCGGAGGTAGCGGCGATCTTCGCCAGGGCCCTCGGGGAACCCGAGCTGCCCCCGGCGGCGGCCGCGGCCACGGCCGGGCAACTCGTCACGCGTTACACGAAACAACTACATGCCCCGAGCCTGCGGGACCTCGGCATCGAAGCCTCGACCTTCGCGATGCTGGCTCCCCGTGCCCTCGCCGCGAACTCCATGAAGGGCAACCCCCTGGCCCTCACCGAGTCGGAGATACGGACCATCCTCGAGGCTGCCTATTGAGGCAGCCTGAGGCCCGGTCCCAGGCGCCCGCCTGGGCCTGTGCTCACAGCTCCGGCAGGTCGGATTCCTCGATGGTCGACAGCATTTCCGCGGTGAGCTCCGGGAAGGGGGCGAGGCGGTCCGCCTGCCGTTCGAGGGCGCGTTCGAAGTAATTGCGAACAAAGCGGCCATTGCCGAAGTTGGTATCCCTGGAGTCGTAGGCCACCCTGAGGAGAACGCGGAGCTTGCCCTGCGCGCCCCCGGTCAGGCTCATGCCCGTCCCCTCGACAAAGCGGTAGAAGATCTCCTCAAGCTCCTCGGGCGGGAAATCGTCGAAGGCGAAGCGCCTGCCGAAGCGGCTGGCGAGGCCGGGGTTGGAGTCGAGGAAGCGCGTCATCTCCTCGGGATAGCCGGCGACCACGACGACCAGGCGTTCGCGGAAATCCTCCATGCGCTTGAGCAGCGTATCGACGGCCTCGGACCCGAAGTCGTTCCCGCCCTCCTCGGGCACGAGGGAGTAGGCCTCGTCGATGAACAGCACGCCGTCGAGGGCCTTTCCGACGATCTCGTCAACCTTCATCGCCGTCTGTCCCACAAAGCCGGCAACGAGACCCGAGCGGTCGGTCTCGATGAGGTGCCCCTTTGCCAGGAAGCCCTGGGCGCGGAAGATCTCGCCGAGGAGCCTGGCCACGGTCGTCTTGCCGGTGCCTGGGCCTCCGGTAAACACGGCGTGGAGGGCTATTCCCGGCACCTTCATGCCGAGGTCGAGCCGACGCTTGTGGACACGCATGAGGTTCGAGAGGCTCTTCACCTGCTCCTTGATGGGCTTCATGCCGGTGAGCGCGTCGAGGCGGGCGATGGCCTTGGCCAGGGCCTTTCCTGAGTCGGGGGCTGCCGCCTGACCAGCGGCGCCTGGCCCGGCGCTTGCCCCAGCAGCGGCGCCCGGTCCTGACAAGTTAGGCGACATGGATGCTGCCGGCGCCTCGGCCGGGTTAAGGATGCGGCGGTTGAGGCTACGGATGAAGTCGGCGTCTCCCTCCCCCATCCCGCCTGCGGTGACGTAGACGTCAGCCCACTGCACGAAGGCCTCGGCGGCCCGGTGGAAGCCGGCCCTGCCTTCCTTTTCTTCGCGCTCGCGCAGGCGTGCGAGTCCCCCTCCCCAGGGCGTCATGCGCCTGGCCGCGATGAGCGACTCGACCGCAGAGGCGTGGCCAAGGAGGATGGAACGCTCCTCCTCGCCCAGGATCTCGTCGCGGAAAAAACGGTTCATGCCATCGGGACCGGGACCGTAGTCCTTCATGAAGGGGAGGAAGGTGAGGGCCGCGAGGATCCTCCGCTCCGGCGCGTCCATGCCGACGCGGTCGAAGCAGGAGGCTGCCAGTCCCCAGGCATCGCCCTGGAGGATGGAATAGTCGGCAACCACGGCCTCCATGAGCCTGCGCGCGGCCGGGACGAGGGGGGATTTCCCGCTGCCGGACTGGACACCGGCACTGGAACCTGGGCCTGCAGGCTTCACTGCCACTGTGCCGCTCGCTTGTGCGGGAGCAGCTACCGGATTATCGAGCTTCCACGACAGCCCTCCCTGCGACCAGGAAGAGCCAGGCGACAAAGGCAGGGAGGGCCCACCCGTTAAAAGGCCGCTAACCGACCACACGCGTATTGGCCCAGAGGGGACTCCCACGAAGGAGAGGTTCCCGCCCGCAAGCACGAGGATGCCGTTCTCGCCGCCGAGGCTGCCCCAGGCTGCTCCCGCAACCTGTGTGCCTTCAGGGAGCACAAGCTCCTCGAGGCGGGCGTGGACTGCTTCGGGCTGCGGCCCAAGGTCGAGCTTGCCAAGGAGGGAGAGGGCCCGTTTCCAGCTGTCGCGTTTCATGGACAGGATAGTAGCGGGGGCTTCGGGACTGGCGCAAGGCTGCGCCGATGCGCCACGTAGCCGAGTTTCTCATTTTGTCATTTTGTCATTCTGACATTTTGTGATACTATTCCAGCAGGAGGAGCATAGTGCTTGTTACCATCGATAAGCGAGGCAGCGTCGGCATTCCCCAATCCGTCCGAAAGGCCCTCGAACTCGAAGCAGGAAGTACCCTCAACCTCGAAGTCGAAGCCGGAGGCAGGATCACCCTGAGTCCCACCGTGGTATACGGAACCGTTCGCCTTTCAGAAACAGGGCTTGGAAAACTGGCTGAGGCTCGAGGCAGCGGGACCGCTCCCCTGCCAGGCTGGCTGCGAGAAGCGATGAACAATGCCGCAGCTGATCCCGTCGAATAGATTTCTCGCCGACGCAGGGCGAATCGCGAAGAATTCCGTCCTCCGTGGCAAACTCGCAAGGGCCCTCCTTCAATTGGAAACAAATCCCGCGCAGCCTGGACTCCACATCGAACGCATTGTCAATGATCCCTGTGCCTGGTCGGCACGCATCGACATCCACTGCAGACTATCCTTCGATCCCGGCGCTCGGCTCGAAAACGGCTTCCCCGACTGGAGTTCGCCCATCCTCCTCCTCGGTGTCCTCGATCACGATGACCTGTACAGGATGCCGAGGTGATAAATATGGAACAAGGTTTTGGCGTACGTGTAAGTCAATGCTGAAACGTTACAACTCGTTGAACTCACCTGCGCCCTCTTCGAGGTACTGAGGGTGCCGAAAATAAGAGCTAGTTGTCCCTTCACTGTGGCACTAGGAGCCTGTCGGACTTAGGATTTTGGCGGAGGGCGAGAGAGCCTAACGCTGACTAAACTTCGTTCGAGTCCAAAATTGGCGAGGATTGAGGGCAATACTTCCTGTATTGCCCGGGTTCAGCGAAGCTGACCTGACGAGCCGGTTTTGGGCCGAGGATGGCCGTCCTCCGCCAAAAAGCGCTCAAATCTAGGATGCTTTGGTGTTGCGCGTTGGTAAGTCCGACAGGCTCCTAGGGGAGATCGCCCTGATTACAGGTCTGGTATTCTTGCCGAAGATGTATTTCTTGGTGTAGGGGAACAGCGCCTGGTTCAAGAGGAAGTGCGCCACGTTGTGCTGAAGGACTTTCTGCTGCAGGATGAGCTCTGGTGAGGCTGAGGGAGACGCCTTCCTTGAATCGCAACGCAAGGCGTTCCTGGAATGGTTACTGCAGAGCCTCAGCTTCCTCCTCGGAAAGCCCAGTAGCCTGGCATAGCTGTGACAAAGGCATCCCAAGCTTCTTGAGCCGCTTCGCAATAGCCATTTTTTCCGCCAGTTCACCCTCCGCCTTGCCCTGGGAGATGCCCTGGGAGATGCCCTGGGAGATGCCTTGGGAGATGCCCTGGGAGATGCCTTCAGCCTTCCCTTCTTCCTTGCCCTGGGCCTTGCCGCGGGCTATCAGCATTTCGGCGGTGCTCATGATGTCCTCCTTGAGCCAATTGTCAGTCAGCAGTTGATTGATGGTATTGATCAGTTCCTCTGGCGTAAGGCTGGAACTGGCCAACA
>JBMOIK010000207.1:0-7238 GCA_049317365.1 Rectinemataceae bacterium
GTTTTTTCAATACTACCGGGCCCTGCAACCCGGATGATCACTACATCCTCCCGCCGGAAGCCCGCCTCGTGCGGGCGCAACTGGATCGCTACATCGAGTCCAAGCTCTACTGGGTGCTCCATGCGCCCCGGCAGAGCGGTAAGACGACTTTTTTGCAGTCCTGGATGCGGAAGATCAACGCCGAAGGCAAGGCGGTGGCCTGCTATGTGAGCGTGGAACGTTGCCAGGAATTCCCCGACGCCGCCGAGGCCATTCCGGCGATCTGTGCCGCGATCAGGGAATACGCCGATGCCTTTATCGGCTTCTCCCTGACGCCCCCCTTGCCGCAGGCCGAGCCCGCGAGCGCCCTGTCGGCGATCCTCAAGGAGTGGGCGGCCCTGGTGGCACCCAGGCCCCTCGTGGTCCTCTTCGACGAGGTGGATGTGTTGCAGGACCAGGCCATGGTGAGCTTTTTGCGACAGCTGCGCGGGGGCTTTGCCATGCGTGGGATCGGGACCTTTCCCGTCAGCGTCGCGCTCGTGGGGATGCGGGACCTGCGCGACTATCTGCTGCGCAGCAAGGACGGGGTGGCGCTCAATCCGGGCAGCCCCTTCAACATCAAGGAAGACTCGGTAACCCTAAGTTCCTTTTCCGCTCTGGATGTCCGCGCCCTCGTGGGCCAGCATAGGGCTGAGACCGGCCAGGTCTTCAGCGACGAGGCCCTTGCCTTGGTCTACGAGCTGACCCGTGGCCAGCCCTGGCTGGTCAACGCACTCTGTAAGAAATGCGTCTGGCATCTCTGTCCAAAGGGAGAGCCAGTGGGCGTCGAGCAGATCGAGGCGGCACGTGAGCTTTTGATAACGGAACGGGCGGTGCACCTGGACAGCCTGGCCGAGCGCCTCCGGGATCCCAAGGTCAAGCGCATCGTGCAATCGATCATGATCGGGGAGAGCGATCCGACACTTACAGGCGGTGACGACTTCAGGCTGACCCTTGACCTGGGCTTGGTCACGATGGAGGGGGGAAGTCCGGCAATCGCCAATCCGATCTATCGGGAGACGATAGCGCGGGTGCTCTCGCAGGGCATACAAGACGCCATCCCTGCTCCGGAGTTTCGCTGGAAGCGGCCTGACGGGAAGCTGGACATGGAGTCCCTGTTTCATGCCTTCCAGGATTTCTGGGCCCAGCACGCGGATATCTGGGAGGAGAAGGCCGACTACACCGAGGCCTTTCCGCACCTTCTTCTGATGGCCTTTTTACAGCGTGTTGTGAACGGCGGAGGCCGCATCGAGCGGGAGTACGCAGCCGGTCGGGGTCGGATCGACCTGGCCCTGCTCTACGGTGGCCATTGGTCCATCATCGAGATCAAGCTGGTCACTAGTCAGGGCCGCGAACGCACCGTCAAGCAGGGGCTCGAACAGGTTATCCGCTACCGAGACAGCATCGACCGAGGCGCCGATGCCTGGCTCGTGGTCTTCGACCGTACGCCGGCGGGACGCCTAAAGAGCTGGGAAGAGCGCCTGAGCTGGGAAGTGCTCGAAACCGTGGGCGGTGGCGTGACGGTGGTCGGTGGGTGAAGAGGAAGAGGGAATGGGATTCCTACTTGCCACTTCTAGCTCCTTTCCTGTTAGTCCTGTCTTGTCCTGTTATCCTGTCTGATTCTTTTCGAGAAGAAGAGGAATAGGACAGGATAACAGGATGAACAGGAGGGACAGGAGAAGAGGGTAGGGAAGGGGGAAGAGGGGAAAGAATGATTATTACCTTCTAATTCCTTTCCTGTTAATCCTGTCTTTCCTGTTATCCTGTCTGATTCTTTTCGAGAAGAAGAGGAATAGGACAGGATAACAGGATAAACAGGAAGGACAGGAGAAGAGGGTAGGAAAGGGTGAAGAGGGGAAAGAATGGTTTTTACCTTCTAATTCCTTTCCTGTTAATCCTGTCTTGTCCTGTTATCTTGTCTGATTATTTTGTCTTGAGCGGAAGTAGCGCGGAGCGTTTCATTGATTAAAGATGAGTTGTCCGAAAAAATCATCGGCTGTGCGTATAGGGTCTATTCGGTTCTTGGGGCAGGATTTCTCGAAAGCGTCTACAAGAAGGCACTGATTCTGGAACTTCGCAAGGATGGTTTGAAGACCGATGAAGAATGCCCGATCGAGGTGCGATACGAGGATACGATTGTCGGGTCGTTCTATGCGGACATCTTCGTGGAAGGGCGGATCATCCTCGAACTGAAAGCGGTCGATGCGCTCGCGAAGGCGCACGAAATCCAACTTGTGAACTATCTCAAGGCGACTGGCATGCCGATCGGATTACTCATCAACTTCGGGACAAGCAGTATTACCATAAAGCGAAAGTATAAGGACCGGGAGAATGGTAGCGGGATGGTTCCCGGAGATGCCTGAGAGGAAGAAGAAGCGGGAGAAGACAGGATAACAGGATGAGCAGGAGGGACAGGAGAAGAGGGTAGGGAAGGTGAAGAGGGAGGGGTGCGGAATCGGATTCTTTTCTTCAACTTCCATCTCCTTTCCTGTCAATCCTGTCAATCCTGTCAATCCTGTTATCCTGTCTGATTCTTTTCGAGAAGAAGAGGAATAGGACAGGATAACAGGATGAACAGGAGGGACAGGAGAAGAGGGTAGAAAAGGGTGAAGAGGGGAAAGAATGGTTTTTCCTACTAATTTCTTTCCTGTTAATCCTGTCTGATTCTTTCTGAAGAGGGCTTTTCGGGCCAGTATGCGTGAAGCAGGAGAAACGGATGAGGAAGAACCATGGAGCTCGCTGAATGATCTGGTTGGTGGGCAACAAGGGCATGCTCGGCACCGAGCTCTCCCTTCTCCTTGAAAAAGAGGGCCTGCCCCATGTCGGCAGCGACCGCGATGTCGACATCCTCGATCCTGCTGCCCTGGCGGGCTTTGCCGCAGGCAAGGGTCTTACCTGGATCGTGAATTGTGCAGCATATACGGCCGTCGATAAGGCCGAGGATGAACTGGAATTGGCTCGTGCCCTCAACGCGGCGGGACCTGAGAACCTCGGGCGACTGGCCGCTTCCATCGGAGCGCGCATCATCCACATTTCCACGGACTATGTTTTCGACGGGAGTGGGACCAGGCCCTATCTGGAGAGCGATCCTGTGATGCCTCTGGGCGCCTATGGGCTCACCAAGGCGGAGGGCGAGGCGCGGCTCATGGCGGTCTGCCCAGAGGCTCTAATTGTCAGGACAGCCTGGCTCTATGGAGCTCACGGCTCCAACTTCGTCCATTCCATGATCCGCCTCATGCGGCAGAGGGAAGAACTTGGCGTCGTGGCGGACCAGTGGGGGAGCCCGACCTGGGCTGCTGACCTGGCGCGTGCGCTGGTCTCCATCATCCGGGCATCGGGCACTTCTCGAGGCATCTTCCACTTCACGAATGCCGGAACGACTACATGGTACGAATTCGCCGCCGAGATCGAAAAGCTCGGAAGGGAATTCGGGGTCATCGAAACACCCTGCCGTGTGAAGGCAATCGGTACGGCTGACTATCCTACAAAGACGAGACGGCCCGCCTACTCGGTACTATCAAAGGAAAAGATAGAGAAGACCTTCGGCGTCAGGCCGACGGAGTGGAGGGAAAGCCTCCGGACTTTCGCCGACAGCAGCTTCAGGCATCTCTATGACGCGCGGAATTGAGCTGTACTATTTCTTTCCAGGCACTATTTTTGTACAAACAGGATTGTAGATGGAAGATCAACTACCACGAGCTTCAGCGCAACAGTCGGACGAGGATGAGATATCCCTTCTTGACCTTTTTTCAGTACTCCTTAGGCACTGGAGACTCATAGTCTTTGGTTCGGGAGCCATTGCGCTTATCGCTACAGGCTATGCCCTCGGATCGCTACTCCTTCCTCCGGATAAAAGCTACCTGCCTAATTTCTACATGCCCCAATCGACCATGCTGATTGGCGGGTCAAGCGGTGATGGCCTGTCATCCATGCTTGCCTCCTCTGGCCTCGGTAGCCTGGCAGGCCTTGCAGGCGTAAGCGCCGGAGGGAACTCAAGCGGCAGCCTTGCGGAGACTCTAGCCAAGAGCAACAGCACCCTCGATGAACTGAGCCAGCGATTTAACTTTGTGGAGCGATACAAGATTACAAAAAACGTCAAGTCATCCACCCGGGCTGCAATCAAGTTGAGCCTCACGGCCAAATTCGATGCAAAAAACAGCACATTCTCGATTAGTTATAAGGATATTGATCCTGAATTCGCCCGCAATCTGGTCAACGCGACTGTAGAGATCCTCGAGCGGCGCTTTGCCGCACTCGGTGGAAACCGGGCGATTGCTACGAAAACCCTCCTTGAGACGAAACTTATCGACGTCAAGGCTTCAATGGACAGTCTCGAGGCCGATACCAAGCGCTTCCAGGCCAAGTATGGGGTGATCAATGTGGAAGCCCTGGCCACCGAGCAGATAACCGTACTTGCACGACTGCGGTCCGAGCTGATCATGAAGGATCTAGAAATAACCAATTATGAGAAGATATCCTCGGTCAAGGATCCTGTCCGCCGGAGGCTGGATGGGGAGAAGGAAAGCATCCTGGCGAAGATCCGCGAACTCGAGAGCGGCAAGGGCCAGGCTGTGGGCGAACGGGTCATGCCAAGCCAGAGCGAGTTACCGAACATTTCATTTGAGTACGCCAAGCTTCAACGCGATTTTCTTGTCCAGGCTGAATTATACAAGCTACTTATCCAGCAGTATGAACTGGCCAAGCTCAATGCCGCTGGACAGGAACCTGTATTCCAGGTTCTCGAGCTGGCTGAGGTACCTGAAATTAAGGCAGGACCATCCCGAGGGAAGATGGTGATAATCGCCGCACTGGCGGGGTTCTTCGGCATGGTGCTCCTTGCCTTTATCCTCGAGGCGATCAAGAACATCCGAAAGGACCCTGAGGCGATGGCCAAGCTCAAGGCTGCGATGCGCTCGGAGAAGGGTTGATCTACCAATCTATGTATCTACCAATACCGGCACAAGGAAGAACGACGCAATGATCAGAGATTTCCAACGCATGCTTATCACCGGTGGCTCCGGCTTTATCGGCTCCAACTTCATCCGCTGGCTGCTGGGTCCGAGCGGCTTTTCTGGCAAGCTTATCAACCTCGACGCGCTGACCTACGCCGGCAACCCCGAGAGCCTCGGCGATGTTGCCAAGGCTGCTGGCGCCCGCTATGTCTTTGAAAAGGCCGATATCTGTGACCGGGCCGCAGTCGAGGCCGTCTTTGCCAGACATCAGCCCGATGCGGTAGTTCACTTTGCGGCCGAGAGTCATGTCGACCGTTCCATCCATGGTCCGGAAGCCTTTGTCCGTACCAACGTGATGGGGACCTTTACCCTTCTCGATGCAGCCCGGCAGGCCTGGAAGGGCCGCGAGGATGTGTTGTTTCATCACGTGTCCACCGATGAGGTGTATGGCAGCCTTGGGGACTCGGGCTACTTTACCGAAGCGACACCCTACGACCCCAGGTCGCCCTATTCGGCCAGCAAGGCATCGAGCGACCATCTGGTGATGGCTTACAGTCACACTTACGGCCTGCCGGTTACCATGACCAATTGTTCCAATAATTACGGGCCTTGCCAGTTCCCCGAAAAGCTCATACCCGTGATGATCTTGAACATGCTTGAGGGGAAGCCCCTGCCTGTGTATGGGGATGGCAAGAACATCAGGGACTGGCTCTATGTCGAGGACCACAACAGCGCGGTCTGGACTGTGATGACGCAAGGAAGGCTGGGGGAGACCTACAACATCGGTGGGGAAAACGAGTGGGAGAACATCCAGCTCCTGGGGCGCCTCATCGAAATCGTCGCCGAAGAGGCAGGCAGGACAGTGGACTCCCTGCGTTCGCTCATCACCTACGTCACGGACAGGCCGGGGCACGATCGGCGTTATGCCATCGACTGCTCAAAGCTCAAGAGTGAACTTGGTTGGAAGCAGTCGGTGGACTTCGAGGCCGGGCTACGGAAAACCGTGCGCTGGTACCTCGACAATCCCTTGTGGATCGAGCACGTACGCTCTGGCGAGTACCGGAACTGGATGGACAAGAATTACGGAGCGCGGTAAACGATCTGGCAGTACCACTGCTTTCCAAAAGAAAAGAGATCGAGAATGGTGGAAGTAATGCTTTCGAGGAGTATCTGAGCATGGTCGGGATAGATTCAAGTTCTTCTTTCGGAGAAAGATATAGACGTAAAGCCGGGCCTGGAAGGCGGCTTGTGAGGCTTTCATATGCATGTTTGATGCTTGCCTTTCAAGCATTCATCTGTTATGCCGCCCCCGCTCAGCAGGCTGCTGCCGACCTTGGCAAGGCGGCCAACGTGCAAGGGGCCGCAATTTCGGAGCGGAGCATCCTTGCCCTTTCGGAACCCGAATACCCAGTCACCCCTGGAGATGTGTATAGTCTTTCCTTTCTAAAAGGTTCGAACCTTGAGGTTTCACAGATAATCGTCGATGGTGACAGTACCGTCAATCTAGGCTTCTGGGGCCGCTTCCCCGGCAGTGGCCTACGCTTCAGGCAGGCCAAGGCTGCGATAGAAAAAAAGATCGCGGAAGGATACGCGGGCTCCATTCCAACACTCTTGATTGTATCGCCAGGGCTCTTCCAGGTGAAGGTCGAAGGCGAAGTGATTTCCTCGGGTTTCGTCACTGCCTGGGGACTGTCGCGATTGGATGCGGTGCTTGAATCTGCAACGCCCTATGCTTCACGACGTGCTGTAACAATTGCTCATAGAGATGGCAGCAAGGTAGTCTGCGACCTATTCAAGGCTGATCGCTATGGGGATACTTCACAGAATCCCTTCCTGCGTCCTGGCGACAGAGTCATCCTTAAGCGCTATGATCGGGCTGCTAGCATTGCTGGAAGCATTTCAAGGCCTGGGACCTATCAATTGCTTCCAGGCGAGGGCTTGACTCAACTTGTAGAGGTTTATGGCGGTGGCTTGCTGGCAGGGGCTCGCCCAGAATACGGGAGGCTGACTCGAAGGGCCCAACCCGGGCGCCCCGATGGTGCCTTCATGCAGCTCGATGTGAAAAAAAGCGCAGTACTGTTTGATGGCGACGCTCTATTTATTCCTGATTCCGAGTCGCTTCTCGACGTTGTGTACGTTGAAGGAGCGATAATAGCTCCAGGACCCGCTGCCTCGGGAACACCCGCTGCCTCGGAAACACCCGCTGCCGCGGGAACACCCGCTGCCGCGGGAACACCCGCTGCCGCGGGAACACCCGCTGCCGCGGGA
>JBMOIK010000208.1:0-7207 GCA_049317365.1 Rectinemataceae bacterium
TATATCTATGACTATTTCGGGAAGGCCCAGGAGCGGCTCGATCCCCTGGAGTCGCGCTTCTCGGGCTTCGTGTTCAGGACACCGTCGGTGCTGCGCGAGGAGGAGACGGGGCCGGATGGCCGGAAATGGTACCGTTATGTGACCAAGCCCCTCCTGGCCTACCGCGAGCACCTCGAACGCTTCGCCGCCGACTCCACGATCGTGGTCAGCGCATTCAGGGGACGCGGGGTGGAGATCAGGATCCCACCACGCGAGGTCGGTCGCCGCGAATCGCGGCCCATCTTCGCGGCAGGGGCAGCCAACGAACCTGCGGCAGCCTTCCTGGAACGATATGCGAAACTCCTGGGCGCCCTGCCGAAGGCCACGGAGCCGGCTTCGCGCCATCTGAGTTCCCTCGACCACGAGGGCAGGGACCTCTGGACAACCCTGCTTCCTTCCGCGGCAGCCTTCCAGCGGCTTGCCCGCCAGAACGGTGAGGGGTCCCCCCGGAGGGTACCGAGCGCCGAGCTTCTCGAAAATACCCGTGCCTGGGCCCTCGCGGAAATCTCCCTCGCCCTCGACGCGCGTTAGCCTTTTCCTGGTGGGGCAATGACCCTTGCCTGGCGATGCGTTAGCCGAAACTTCCAGGGTCCCGATGCTAGCGGAAGGACCAGGGACGGGCGGAAACAAAGCCATAATGGCTTGCGAGCCAGGCATCGATCTCCTTTGCGTGTCGCTCGAAGCTGTCCGCATGGGAGCTCATCCAGTCGGCGAGGGCAGGCTCGAGTTCCGCGTGGCGCTCGATGAGCCGGGAAGGCAGGGTCTTCGTGAAATACTCCCGGACCGCCGGCAGGGGACGCTGCCAGAGGTAGGCCATGAACTCATTGGCCATGAGGTCCTCGTCAGTGGTCTCATAGTTCATCCATCCGAAGTAGAGGATCCAGAACCAGCGCTCCTCCTTCCCCACGGAGGACCAGAGCTTCCTCACGAAATCCCGGAAGTCCGCGTCGGTAAAATAGAGGGCATGGCTCGACTCGTGGGTCATGAAGGTGGCCCGGAGGTCAGGGGCCGATTCGCGGGAGACGGAGATGAGGGCGCCACGCCCCTCCGCAAAGCCCTTTCCCTCGGCACGTATGATGCCCGCACCCGAGAGGAGGTCGCGGAGCCTGGTCTCGGATTGTCCTAATTGAAAGGACTGTGCGGCAGCATCCGAGAAGAAGGCTGCGAGGTCGGCCGCCCGGTAATCGTGGGCGTTCCATCCATGGAGGCCCTCGATCTCGGCGTCGGGCGCGAGCCTGCCCTTGAAGCCCCTCTTCTCGACATAGAATGCAAGGCGCTTCAAGGCCCGGTCCTGTGCCGCATAATCGGCGAAATCGAGCACCAGGATCTCGGGGCGACGGTCCCAGCGGTACGACGCCCACTCACCCATTGGAGCCGGCAGGGCGAGGATCACACCGAGGTCGAGGCTTCCAAGCGCTGCTTCGCGGACTTCAGACGCGGCAAAGGCCAGGATGTCGAGCGAAGCGGATCCCCGAGCCTCGATGAGACCGGGGTCGGCGGGAAACAAGGCCCGGGGCAGGAGGATCGAGCCGCCTGCGTCATCGAGGGTGATGGCTCGTGTCGACCCGTCGCCCGTGCGAAGCTCGAGGGTACCGAGCCGCGTCCCGGGCGCCCAGGCGATGCGCAGGGCCAGTCCCTCGCCGTCCTTCAGCGCACTGTCCTTCAGCGCGCTGTTCCTCAGCGCGCTGTTCCTCAGCGCGCTGTTCCTCAGCGATGGCAGCCCCTTGAAGGGCGAGTCGAGGCGGGCCACGAGAAATGAACCCTGCCGCATGAGGGCGAAGCCCGGAGAAATGGTGGTCATACCAGGAGTCTTCTCGAAGCCACGGAAGGGCTTCACGAAGGAGAGTGCGAGGAGTGATACGGAGGTTTCCCTCGTGCGACTCGAGGCCTCGACCTCAAGGCCCAGCGAAGCGAGGGCCTCCCCCGCCGGCAGCGGCAGGATGAGCCGCATCGCGGGATCGGAGAGGCTGGGGTTCCAGTCAGCCAGATGCGTCCTTCCATCCCTGGCAGCCGCTGAAAGCAGGATCGCAGGAAAGGGACCGCTTCCGCGGGAAAGCTCCACGGAAAGCCAGGCCTGCTCGGGAGGGACATAGGGCCGGGCCAGGCGGTAGACGTTATTCCAATGGCCCTCGCCGAAGAGGCCTTCTCCCCCTTCCTTGAAGCCCCCCTCTTCGCTGAAAGCCAGATGTCTGCCGTCTGCGGCTGTCCAGGAAAAGGAGCGCACCTCGGGCCTGCCACAGGAGCCAGACAACAGGAGAACAAGGACGAGGGACAGAAATCTCATCGAAGGGACATGAGGCTCTTGGTTATCAGGCTGGCGATCTTGAAGCGGCGATCATGGGAAAGTCCCGAATCGACCTCGAGGAAGCTCTCCCAGCGGCCCAGGAAATCGTCAGGGAGCTTAGGGAGGGATTTCAGCCTGACATCGATGGCGCGTGGGCCCGGATCGAAGGTCCGGTTTGCTGCCAGGAGGGCCAGGGCCACGTTGCGGGTAAAGGATGTGGCGGATTCGAGGAAGAAAAAAGCGTCGGATTTCCTGGTGGCGGCGCCGAGGTCGGCTACACAGTGCTCCATCCTCGCCTCATGAAGCGAGCGGAGTTCCCTCCAGAGCCGATCGGGGAAGTCGGCGAGACGGTCGCTGACTCCCGTAAGCCAGCCCGAGCGGTCGAAGAGGTGGCGCCCGCCGGCAATTCGATGGAATTGGTAGGTTCCCAGGGCGAGCACGAGGCGGTCGCCGCCGCGCCCGAAGTCGCATGAAGCGTCGATTTCCGCCACGGACTTGTACTCGATATGAACGGGGAGGTCGTCCAGGAGAAAGCGGTCCTTGGCCTTCACTCGTCCTGTCTCAAAGGCCCCCGCATCGGGAAAGGCCGCGCAGCGCTCCTCTTCGCCGGGAAGGCGACCTGAGTGGAAGACGTCGAAGGCGAGCACGAAATAGGGATCGAGGGTATCTCCCTCGGCGAGGCCAGAGATGGATACCGCCTCGACGCCAGCCCAGGAGGAGCAGACCTCGGCGATCGAATGGACGACCGGCTCCACTTTTTGCTTCACCTCGACACTCCTTGGCTTCCCGTCTCGCGCCGAGCCTTGCCCTGCGCCAGCGCTGATTGTAGCATGACCTTGTGGCATTGAGAACTTCAAGAACCCTCGCGCTGGCTGTCAGTCCCCCAGGCCCCCAGGAACGCGAAGCGAACCTCCTGGCTTCCCGGCTCTTCGCGTTGACGGGCGAGCCGACCACCCTTGCCCTTCCCGGCCTCATCGTCCTGGCGGCGGGACAGGCTGCGGGAAAAACCCATGATTCCTCGATCCTGCAAGGCTTGTGGGAGGGAATCGAAGGTGGCTTTTCTTCGGGGAGCCTTGCCATTGGTAGAGATGGCTGTCTGATTCTCGAGGTGGAGGGCCCGCTCGCCGAGCTCAGGGAGCGCGCCAGGCGCTGCCTCCCCTCCTCCCTGGATTTCGCCCCTGCCCGGGTGGGGGCCTTTTTCCTGGGCTTCCACGGAAACTCGGGGGACGCCCTTCGTGGACAGCTCGCCCGAGTCGCTGTCCCGCAGTTCTATTGGTACGCCGCCAGGCTGCTGCTGCTGGAACTCGATGGCGACCTCAGTGGCCTCCGGATGCTCTCCTATGCCGAACTGGGGCAGAGCCACAGGAAAAGGAAAAAGCGTTCCGGAATCCATCCGCCAGAGTAACCGCAGGGCTCTTCCGCGCCTTTTCCACGCGGGGGCGCCCATGCTAGGCTCCGGCTCCCCAACTGGAGGAACCATGTATCGTCTTCCCGCCATCCTGGCCTTCGCCCTCATGGGAGCCGCATCCTTGGCAGCCCAGGAGACCCAGATGCCTCCTGATGCCGCCGATGCTGCTGCTGCCTCTGAAATAAGCGACAAGGGCATGACCGGATCACCCTACAAGCAGGGTGACCAGGCAATTTCCCTCGATGCCGACGCCTCGGTTCCGCTTATCATCATCGGAGGAACAGAGACTGCGGGGCTCTCTGTCGGTGCCGGTTTTGGTTTTTCATACCGCTACTTCCTCGACTCGGCATGGTCGATCGGCGGCAGCGTGTCGGGAGCCTTCAACGCCACGCGCTCCGGGCGCAGCCTCTTCATCGCACCGCTGGCGGCAGAGCTTTCCTACTGGAGGGCCCTCGTTCCCTTCGAAGGCTTTGCCACATTCGGCCTCGGCAGCTACATCTCCCGGCTCGCCAACTATGGGATGATCGGCCCCTATGCTTCGCTCGGACTCGCCCTGCTCTGGCAGACAGGCTCGGGCTGGAGCGTCGGCGGCAAGGTAACGGGGCAGGTGATCCCCGAAATCCACATCGGCAGCTATTCGGGGCTCACCAGGACCGGCCTTTCCCTCCAGACAGGCTTCATCGCCGTCTATCACCTGTAGGAGTCCACGATGAACAAGAGACAACACGCTGTCAGACTGCTTGGCCTCGTCACGGCCTCCCTGCTGGCCCTTGCCTGCAACAATGACTACGGGATTTACGCGAGCATCCAGGAAGAGCCCGCAGGCGCAAGCTCCGGCCCCTTTTACAGGACGAGCGTCTACGAGATCACCTCCTTCAGCGGGTCCCTCTTCGCCCGCCGCTCGACCATCGCGAAAATGACGGGAGGCAGCTGGTCCACGCTGCCGGTAGCGGACCTTGGCAAGGCCTATTCCTGCATCGGCCTGGCCAAGGTGGCAGATACGACGCTCCATGCGGCCATCTATGGGAAGGGGCTCTATTCCTCCACAGATGGAAGCAATTGGTCCCGTCTTATTGAAGATGCTTCGATTGATTCCATTCATTCAGCCAACGGCAAGCTCTTCATCTCCGACCATAGCGAGATGGGAACTCCCACGGTCACGACCGACGATGTGTGGACCCTCCATGCCGTCTCTGGCGGCGTCAAATCCGCCCCACTCGCTGGCCTGCCCCCCGGTTCACCGCTGGCGGGGCTCGTCCACGATGGAACGCTCTACTGGGCGATTGCGGGAAGCACCCTGTACTCAGCCGCCTCGGAGGCAGGCCCCTTCACCGCCTGCGTTGAGGCTGGCGCTCCATCTGGAGCCCTCTCGTGCATCTCGTCCTCTGCCACAGCCGGAGTGATCTATGTCGGCGCTGCGACTGGTACGGTCTACAGGCGGGATGGCGCCACCCCCTCCTGGATCTCCGCCTCAGCCTCGAGCTCGTCCTTTCCGGTCGAGGCAATCAGGGAAATCCCCGGTGCCACAGCCAGTATCCTCCTGGTCGGATTCGGATCCACCACCGCAGGCGGTGGCGGCTATCTCGAAGCGAACCCCCTCACCCTCGGAATTCTGAAGGATCGGCACACGAGCTCGACAGCCATATACGCCACGACGCCCGCCACCAACTACGACACCACGATGAGCGGGCGGCCAGTCAACGACTTTACCTACGTCCCAGCCGCCACGGGAACGGGTGGCAAGCTCTATGCCTCCCTGGTAACAGCTGGCATTACAGGCGCCTCGGGCCTGTACGCTGCCGATTTCGACGGGACTGCCTGGTCGAGCCTCGGCTGGCAGGCACAATGACGCGATGAGGGAAGCGGGCGATCCCCTCTTCGATGCGGCGCAAGCCCTTCGGGGGGGACCCCTCGCCGACAGGATGCGCCCCCGGAACCTCGACGAGGTCGCAGGGCAGGACGCCATCGTCGGTCCGGGACGGCTGCTCCGGCGGGCGATACAAAAGGACCAACTAGGATCGATCCTCCTTTCCGGGCCTCCAGGCACCGGAAAGACCACCCTCGCCCGCGTGATCGCCAACACAACCGCCGCCCGTTTCGTGAGCCTCAACGCGGTGCTCTCTGGCATTGCTGACATCAGGAAGGCCGTCGAGGAGGCAAAAAGCCACCGGGACCTCCACGACAGGAAAACGATCCTCTTTGTGGATGAGGTACACCGCTGGAACAAGGCGCAGCAGGACGCACTCCTCCCCTGGGTGGAGAATGGCACAATCGTGCTCATCGGCGCGACCACCGAGAACCCCTTCTTCGAGGTGAACCGTGCCCTCGTCTCGCGTTCGCGGGTCTTCCAGCTCAGGTCCCTCGGCCCCGCCGATCTCAGGAAGGTCGCCGACCGCGCCCTCGGCGACGCCGAGCGTGGCTACGGCTCCTGGAATGTGGGCTTTGCGGAGGGGGCCCTCGAGCACCTGGTGTCCGTGTCGGATGGCGACGCGCGAAGCCTCCTCAACGCCCTTGAGCTGGCCGTGGAGACGAGCGTGGAGCGCTGGCCTCCGCCCCCGGGTTCTTCCATCACGGTGGACATGGCAGCTGCCGAGGAGAGCATCCAGCGCCGCGCCATACTCTACGACAAGGACGGGGATTTCCACTACGACGCCGCGAGCGCCTTCATCAAGAGCATCCGGGGCTCCGATCCCGATGCGGCCCTGTACTGGCTGGCCCGCATGGTCTATGCAGGGGAGGATCCCAACTTCGCCTTTCGCCGCATGCTCATCTCGGCCGGCGAAGACATCGGCCTGGCCGACCCCCAGGCCCTCACAATTGTTACTGCAGCGGCAGCGGCCTTCGACAGGGTCGGCATGCCCGAGGGGCAGTACCACCTCGCGGAGGCAGCGCTCTACCTCGCGACCGCGCCGAAATCCAATTCGGCACTTGGATATTTCGACGCCCTGGCGGCGGTGCAGGCCGAGGGCGCGGAGGTTCCAAACCACTTGAAGGACGCCAGCCGCGACGCCAAGGGTTTTGGTCATGGCGAGGGTTACCAGTATCCCCATGCATGGAAGGACCACTGGGTACGCCAGGACTACCTGCCTTCGAGCATGAAGAACCGCTTCTTCTACAAGCCTGGCAGTCTCGGACTCGAGGGCGAGCGCCGCGCCCTCGTGCTCGGAAGGCGCGAGGAGCAACTCGCCGCTGTCCTCGAATCAGGGGAACCGGCCGCTGAGGCACTCATCTGGTCGCGGGAGGGTGAGCAGAGATCCGAGTGGAAGGCGCGTGCGGAGTCTGGCGCAGCGGAGCGGCTCAAGGCCTCCCGGGAGCTCCTCTTCGACCGTGCAAAGCCAGCCCGGGGCGACAGGATCCTCATCATCGACCGAGGGACAGGCTTCCTCGTCTGGGAAGCCCTTCGACGCGCCCCCGAGGGTACGGTGGTCGCCCTCGTCAACGATGCGGCCGCCCTGGAAAGGATCGATTCCATGGCC
>JBMOIK010000209.1:0-7195 GCA_049317365.1 Rectinemataceae bacterium
AAAAGCAGTCTCACTTCGGCCTTGGCATGATCGAGCTCCTCGTCCACCAGCTTGACGGAAAATCCTCGATCGACAGGGAGAGGGGCTTTTCCTTCAGGATGGAGTTCGACCGCTAGAACCTCCGCGGGGCGGGTTTGTTCCGGCGCAATCGTCCCACATAGAGCTTTTCAACCTTCTCGCGGGCCCAGGGGGTGCGGCGGAGGAAGGTGAGGCTTGATTTAATGCTCGGATCACTCATGAAACACTTGACGGGGATGCGTTCCGCCAGTCCTTCCCAGCCGTATCGTTCCACAAGAGAGGCCAGGATCGCTTCGAGGGTCAGGCCATGGAGAGGGTTGTTGGCCTGCGGGGCGGGCCTGGCTGCGGGGCTCGCCGCTGCCTCTGCTACCGGCTTCGTGGCTGCCTCCGGATGCGCAGGGTGGGGCACTTCAGGGCCGGTCTTTCCGGGGAATGCTTCTTCGGGCATCGTTCCAGTCTAGTCCGTCGCGGCACTCGTGGATAGGACCGCTTCCGGAGCGGGCCCGAGGGGTTCTCCGATCTCCATGAGCCGCTTCCGGCCAAGGGCGACGAAGGCGTGGATCATGAGAAAGGCACCCGTGGCGAGCAACAACCACTCAATTCGTACAATGTCTGCGAGAGGGCCGAAGGCCAGCATTCCCAGGGGCATTATCGAGGTCTGGATCATCGAGAAGACGCTGAAGACCCTGCCGAGGAAGTCCTGTTCGACGTGTTCCTGTATCATCGTGGCGGAGGGCGAGTTGAAGTAGGGCATCATCAGGCCGAAGACGCCCATGGCGGCGAGATAGAGCCAGAACCAGGGCGCGAGTCCGAGGGCAATCGTGCAGGCGGCCATGACGATGTTGGAGGCGATCATCGTGCGCATGCGGTTTTTGAAGCCTCCGAAGACTGAGATGAGAAGGCCTCCCGCCAACATGCCGGAGGAAAAGACGATCTCTATGGCGGTCAGGCGCCAGACATCGGATCCGAAGGTCCGGGCTACCTGGAGGGGTGTCAGGAAGGCGGCAGGGACGATCAGGAAGAGGAGTATTCCGAGATAGGAGAAAAAGCCAACGAGGTAGCGGTGGTCACGGATGTAGCGGAAGCCGAGGGCCATGTCGGTGAAGTAGCTAGTTGCCTGTTTTTCCGGGGATTCACGGCGGGGTTCGACCCTGAGGAAGAAAAGGAGGACCGTGATGGCCAGGGTGGCGGTTACGACATCGATGAAGAAGATCACCTCGATGGGTGCCAGGCTGAGCAGTGCGCCCGAGGCCATCGGCGACACGATCAGGATGGCGGATTGCATGGAGCCTGTGATGCCATTGGCCCGGAGGAGCCTGTCCTGCGGCACGATCTGGGGGAGGAAGGCTCCCACAGCAGGACCCTGCATGGCCTGGCCCACGGCACGGAGGGCCGAAGCCACGAGGAGGAGCCAGATCTCCCGGTGGCCCGTCATGAAGACGAGGGCCATGGCCAGGGTCACGAGGGCTATCCCCCCGTCAGCAAGCATTATGATTTTCTTTCTGTCGTGGCGGTCGGCCCAGACGCCGGCGAAGGGCGAAAGGAAAAAGGCGGGCAGGAAGGCAACGAGGGTGACGAGGGTCATCATGAGGCCCGAGCGTGTCTGGAGGGTGATGTACCAGACTATGGCGTACTGGACCAGCGACGAGCCCAGGAGGGACAGCGTCTGGCTGGCCACGAAGAGGGCGAAGTCCCGCTTCCAGTCCCTTTGCCTTTCCATGCTAATTGCTTCCTTGTGATCGGCGGATGTCCCCGAGCAGCCAGGCCCTCGTGGCAAGCAGCACCGGCACCGAGGCGGCGAAGACCGCTGCGAAGGCCTTCCTGTAGCCAAAGGCGCTGGCCAGTGCGCCCATGGCCGGAAAGAAGATGATCATCATAACACTGAATATCATCGCCTGGAAGGACAGGAGGGTAGCCCGGTTTTCCGAGGGGATGAGGCGATTGATGTAGTCGGAAAAGGTGACAAAGAGAAAGCCTTCGATGGCGGAGAGCGCGACGATGGCGCAGGCAGCGGGGATCGCGCTGCTGCCGGCGAGGCCTGCCGGGCTGCCGGTCGGGACTGCGATGAGGCCGAAAAACGCCATCGCCAGGAAGGGGGCTGTACCGACTACGGCCTTTCTCCCGGCCAGTGCCTCGATCCTGTGTGCCTGGGTGGCCATGAGCACAGCGGCTGCAGAAGATGCGCCGAGGGTGAGGCCGATGGACCACTCGAGCCAGCCCTCCGACTTGAGAAAGGTCTGGAACCAGAAATAGAGGGTGGTGTAGAAGAGCGAGAAGGTCTCCAGGAAAAGGATGTAGATGAAAATAGTGCTGTTGCTACGGATTATGGATATCGACACCTGGATGTGGATGAGCAACGATGGCCGCCTGCTGCCTTGTGGAGCCCGTCCTGCCAGGGGTTCGCTGAAGCCCAGCGCGAGGCCGAGGGAGGCCAGGTGGATGCCGGCTGTGAGGAGGTAGGCGAGGTTGTAATCGAAGGTGGCGACTGCGCCGCCGGCGACCAGCGAAAGGCCATGGGCCGACTGGTAGCCGATTTCCTGCCTTCCCTTGACCTTCATGTACTCGCCCTCGCGGCCGAGGTCTACGAGACTGTCATAGACAAGGGCGTCGCCGGCACCCGACTCGAGGTTGTGGCCGAGGGCGGTCAGGACAAAGGCGAAGGCAAAGCCGGGGAAGTCGCTGCTGGCAAGCATCATGAGCGTAGCCGAGCAGGCGACCGCGCGCGAAAGGATCCGCGAAGTCCGGCGGCCGAAGCGGTCGGCGACTACGCCGGTCGGTATTTCCATTACCAGCGAGGTGAGGTGGAAGATCGATTCGAGGAGTCCGATCTCGAGGAGGCTCATCCCACGGTGTGCGAGGTAGAGCATCCAGATGGCATCGGTGAGGCCGAAGGACGAGACAAAGCTGTAGACGTAACTTTTCGGGATGTTGTCGGATATCCGGCTCGGCGCCGGGGAATGGATCACTGCTTCCATGACTGTGGGAATGTAGCACGGGTGGATAGGGTGCTGTCGCCCGGTCGCCCGTGTTAGCATCAACCCATGACCGACCCCTCGAAAATCAGTCGCCCCCGCATCACCCTCGCCTGGGCCCAGGGCCTCGACGGTTCCATAGCCGCCGCTCCCGGGCAACGCACCGCCCTGAGCGGGCCTGAATCCCTTCGCATGACCCACGGGCTCCGTGCCTCGCACGAAGCCATCCTGGTAGGCATCGGGACGGTGCTCGCGGATGACCCCACGCTGACCGTCCGCTTTGCCGAGGGTCCCGACCCCCGTCCCATCGTCCTCGACGCCGCGCTTCGCATGCCCCTCCTCTCGCGCCTGATGACGCGGCCCTACGCCGGCCCTGGCTCGCGGCCCATCCTGGTCACCGCAGGTGGAGCCAACCCTGCCGCACGCCTGGCCCTCGAGGCCCTGGGCGCCCAGATCGTCGAAGTGGGCTGCGACACAGGAGGGGCCCTGGATCTCGTGGAGCTGCTGGACAAACTCGCCACGATGAACATGGCCTCCGTGATGGTCGAGGGAGGAGCCCGCGTGCTCGCCGCCTTTTTCTCCGCGCGCCTCGTGGACCGGCTCGTCATCACGATAGCGCCGCGCATCCTGCCCGGCGGCCTCAACCCCTTCCAGTCGGGGCCTGGCACGGCCTGCCTCATTGCCGAACCCCTCATCGAGCGGCTGGGTGACGATCTCTGCCTTTCGGGCAGGCCGACCTGGCCAGCCTGAGAGCAGCGCCGACTGAGGATCCGCGGCTGCTGGCGGCCCGCCCTCGCGTTGGGCGAAACCCTCGGGCCGGATGCCCCTCCCTTGGCCTCTGCCTTCAAGGGAGTATATCCTTCCCCCGCGTTCTACAAAATTCTGGAGGATCCATGCGAATTCCCACTGTCGAAGAAGTCATCGCCCAGGAAATGGAGGGCTTGCGGAACTGTCCGGAGGGCTTTGCCGAGCACGGCGCGACAGCCTGTGCCGGCTGCGACAAGGAACTCTGTGTCAACATTGTCTCGGTGGCCGATTTCCCCTCGGAGTTCGGTACCTTCAGGATCATAGGATTTGTGAACAACAAGGACGGCAAGGACCATATCGTCGTCCTGAAGGGCGAGATAGGCGACGGCGAGGACATGCTCACCCGCGTGCACTCCGCCTGCCTGACGGGCGACTCCCTTGGCTCCCGCCGCTGCGACTGCGGGCCCCAGCTGCGTGAATCCTTGAAGCTCATCGAGGGCGAGGGACGTGGCCTCGTGCTCTACCATCAGGAGGAGGGGCGTGGCATCGGACTGGTGAACAAGCTCCGGGCCTACGCCCTCCAGGACAGGGGCTACGATACCCTGGAAGCGAACATTGCCCTGGGCTTCAAGGCTGACGAGCGCGACTACCGGATTCCCGCGCTGATGCTGCTGAAACTCGGTGTGAAGAGCGTCCGCCTCCTCACAAACAACCCGGAGAAGGTCGAGCAGATGGAGTCCAACGGCGTCCGGGTTTCCCTCCGTGTGCAGCACGAGCTTCCCCTTCACAGCCAGGACGAGGCCTACCTGCGCACGAAAAAGGAGCGCTTCGGCCACTTTCTCGAGCTGGACCATGTGCATGGATAGCTAGCCCTCCGGCGAAGGTTTCCGCTTTTGTTTTTCCCTTTTCTCCTGTATTTTCTATCCATGCTCATCAAGCTCACCGAAGCCGAGTGTCGCGCGGCAATACGCGACGGCGATTTTTCCGAAGCCATCCGAAAGGCAGCGCCTGTCACGGTGCTCGCCCTGACCCAGAGCTGGTGCCCCCAGTGGACGCGCATGCGCCCCTTCCTCGAGGAGGCTTCTGCCGAGGGAGTGGCCTGCTACTACCTCGAGTACGACCGGGAGCCCTTCTTCGACGACTTCCGCGACTTCAAGGAATCCGCCTTCCGGAACGACCAGGTTCCCTACTTCCGCTACTACCGGGATGGTACCTGTTATAAAGAAGGTAACTACATCGATCGGCGGGGCTTCAGGAAGACGCTGGGGCTCGACTGAGGGCTGTCCATCGGTCGGGCCGGCAGCCGCGGGCGGGGCCTTCCCCGCGCCGCGATGCCTTCCCTGCTATTCCTCGAGCGTCGAGATATCCCCCTCCGAAAGCCCCTGTGCCCGTGCCTTGAGGACGCGCCGCATGATCTTGCCCGAGCGCGTCTTGGGCAGGGAGGTGACAAAGCTCACCTCCTCGGGTTTTGCGATCGGTCCCATTTCCGTGCCGACGTGCTTTTTGAGTTCCTCGGCCAGGGCGGGTGAGCCCTCGAAGCCCTGGCGGAGCAGGACGTAGGCGTGGATGGCAGTGCCCTTGACCTCGTGCGCCAGGCCGATCACCGCGGCCTCCGCCACCGAGGGGTGGCTCACGAGGGCCGATTCGACCTCCGCAGTGCCCAGGCGGTATCCCGAAACCTTGATCACGTCATCGACCCGTCCGATGATCCAGTAGTAGCCATCCTTGTCCCGCTTGGCGGAATCGCCGGTGAGATACACACCAGGATACTTGCTCCAGTACTGCTGCACGTAACGGTCGGGATCGTTGTAGATGGTACGCATCATCGCAGGCCAGGGCCGCTTGAGGACTAAAAAGCCTTCCTCGCCGTCCTTCACCGGAGTGCCGTCCTCGCCATAGATGTCAGCTTCCTGCCCGAAGAAGGGCCTGCCGCCCGAACCCGGCTTGAGCGGCATCGAGGGCAGCGGCGTTATCTGGAAGGCTCCGGTCTCGGTCTGCCACCAGGTGTCCATGATGGGACAGCGTTCCTTGCCGATGACACGGTGGTACCAGCGCCAGGCTTCGGGATTGATGGGTTCGCCCACCGAGCCCAGGAGCCTGAGCGAGGAGAGGTCGCGGCGGTTCGGCCAGGCCTCGCCCCAGCGCATGAGGCCGCGTATTGCCGTCGGCGCCGTGTAGAAGACGTTGATGCCATATTTCTCTATCAATTGCCACCATCGGTCCGGGTAGGGATAGGTGGGGGCACCCTCGTACATGAAACCTGTAGCGCCGAGCAAGAGCGGTCCGTACACGATATAGGAGTGGCCCGTGACCCAGCCTGGGTCGGCGGCGCACCACCAGCGGTCCTCGTCCTTGAGGTCGAAGACGTACTTGAGGGTCGTGGCCACCCCGACCTGGTAGCCGCCGTGGCTGTGGACAATGGCCTTGGGCTTGCCCGTGGTGCCCGAGGTGTAGAGCATGTAGAGGGGATCCTCTGCATCGACTATCTCGGTGGGGCACTTGGGGTCCGCGATGGGCAGGCCCATGAGGTCGTGGTACCACATGTCCCGGCCCTGCTCCATCATGACTTCCTGGCAGGTCCGCTTTACGACGACTACATGCTCGACAGCCGCGCTGCGCTTCAAGGCCTCGTCGACAATCCTCTTGAGTTCGATGATCTTGCCGGCGAGAAAGGCCCCGTCGCAGGTGATCAGGACGCGGCTCTGGGAGTCGTCGATGCGCCCGTGGAGGGCCTCGGTGGAAAAGCCGCCGTAGACAACCGAGTGTACGGCGCCGATCTTGGCCACCGCGAGCATGGCGATCGGCAGTTCGGGAACGCGGCCCATGTAGATGGTGACCCGATCGCCCTTCTTCACGCCGAGGGATTTGAGGACGCTCGCGAACTTGCTCACCTCGCGGTTGAGCGCGTGGTAGGAGAAGGTCCTGGTCTCCCCGTTCTCGCCCTCCCAGATGAGGGCGAGCTTGTTGCGATAGGCACCCTTCAGGTGCCTATCGATGGCATTGTAAACGATATTGGTTTTTGCCCCGGTGAACCACTTGTAGAAGGGCTTGTTGGAGTCGTCGAGCACCTTCGTCCATGGTGAGTGCCAGTCGATGAGCTCCCGGGCCTTTTCCTCCCAGAATCCCACAAAGTCCTTGCCGGCCCTGGCCGCCATGCCTTCCCAATCGGCGACATGGGCCTGGGCCATGACCTCCGCCGATGGCCTGTATAGCTCCTCGATCCTTTCGCTCACGTTATCCGCCATATGCGCTCTCCTTCCGGCGTACGATAAATAAAGCACGAATTATGAGGAAGTGCCGACACATCCGTGCCCCCGAAAGTTAGGGTCTGTCGAGGCGTCTGTCAAGGTGGAAAAGTTGTCAGGTCGGAAAGGGGAGCCTCACTCGAAGCGCGACTTGACGGAGATCTCGCCGCCGAATATGGCGCCGTCGAGCATCATCGCGGGCTTGATCCAGAG
>JBMOIK010000210.1:0-7185 GCA_049317365.1 Rectinemataceae bacterium
GCTTGGGGTTGACGAAGGGATTGCGCAGGGTGAGGGTGGCGGCGAGGGGAAGGCCTGCGCGCTCGAGGGTGAGATTGATGAGCGAGCGAAGAAGTTCCTTCCGTTCTTCCATCCCAAAAATAAACTTGAAGACGAAATCATTGACAGCCAGCAGCATGGGTACCTCCACCACGAAGTACGCCCACGTGGTGGCTTTTTGATTTCAAACTGGCACCGAATTTGGCGAAAATCAGTGGCTGAGAAACGGGAGAGTCAGAACGGTGGAGGTCTTTCCTCCGGGTACCTCAGGTCGTCACTTCGGGCACGGAGTCCTCATAGAGCCATTGTGGCTCCACATCGGCGCCATTGGGCCAGGCTACGGTGTCGATGTCGGCGCGGGCGCTCATGAAGAAGGCGGGGTCTCGGAGTGCGCAAAAGATGCCCTTGTCGAGGAGGGGCTCCATATCAAATACGCGGACCTGACCGTCGATATATTCAAGGCGCACCTTGGTGGGTGGGAGGGGCGTGACGTTCTGGATTCGGGGTGGCAGCATGACGACTCCTATTTGAGCGGATCAATGGTGAACAGCGCATCCTGGGCCTGGGCCAGGGACCAATCGGCCAGGAGCTCATCCCGGCGAATTTCAACCCAGGCTGAGATCAGCCGACATTGGCGCAGGGGCATTGCGCCTTCGATAAGCTCTCCTGACAATATATCAAAGATAGCACCATGTTCGCTATACCTTGCGTGAAAGTGTGCCGATGGATGTTCACGTTGGCCGGAATACATCCTGATGAGAATTCCATAGAACATAGAGATAGTGGGCATGATCCCTCCTGCCCACAGTACGCCCACGTGGTGGCTTTTTGACTGCGAGGGGGCGGGGGAAAGTGGAGAAAAAAGAGATCGTTTGCCGAGGGACTACTATTCAGTCCCAAGCCCCCCGGACGATTCCCTTCGCGTTCGCCCACTTCGCATGTCCGAGCCAGGACATGAATGAGGCCCGAAACGCTGCCGGCTCGATACGCCGTGAGACCAGGGAGCGATGGAGAAATCGAAGACGCCGGAGGGCTCGCACGAGGCTCCCGCGCTCGAGCCGGCGATGGCTCCGAAGGCATCGATACCCGAGAAAACCGATGTTTTCCTTGCAGGCAAAAACGCGGGTTTTGGAAGGCTTGGCCCGTAACCTGAGGCTAGCCAAGCGCCCTTCGACCGCAAACTGCCAGGCATGGAGTTCCCGCTTCGAATCCGAAAAAAGGCAGAGGTCATCCATGTACCTGACATAGCCCCGGCAACCCAGCGTTTCCTTGATGAAATGATCAATTGGGTCAAGGTAAACATTGGCGAAGAACTGGCTGGTAAGGTTGCCGATGGGCAAGCCCCTCCTGCGCTCGAAAGGCGAAAACAGCTCGTCGCCGGGAAAGTACAGCTCACGCTGCTCCTGCGGATTGGATCTGTCGATGATGAGATCGGCCAAGGCGAGAGTTCTGGTACATTTCACTTTGCGCCGGAGCAAGCCTTTCAGGATTTCGTGGTCGATGGAGGGAAAATACTTTTCCACATCCATCTTGAGGACGGAGGAGAAGCGGCGCTGGTAGTGCGAAAAGCATGGCGCGGCGGAAATAAGGCGCAGCTTGGGCTCGTAGATAGTGAAGGTCCGGTAGGGACCGGGCACGTAGGCATCCGTCTTTAGCTCATCTCGAAGCGCAAGGAGATTTTCGCCAAGTTCGACGGAAAAAGCGGCGGCGCTCTTGGAATAGCGCTTGTTCTTGATCGCCGCACGGTAGGCAGCGTGGAGGCTTTCGAAGGAGAGGATGACATCCCAAAGATTTCCGGCTCGCTTCATGGGTTTAAAAGAAGGCGAAGGGCAGCGTTCACGTCGCCGTTACCAGCCGCCCCCGCCGGAGGGCTTCTTCGCGATGGTGACCCGCGCACACGCTTGTCACAATCGCAGGGAAAGAAGAGCATGGATTCCATTCGTGGGCTCCGCGCCGCACCCCTAAGCCCGGCGCAATTCCGCCCCAATCCTGGAATATTCGCAGAAGCCTAGCGCACAACCCGAAAGCCGCCGCAGTCGATGTACCTGTACGAAGGGTCACTGCTGTAGCGGTTGGAAGAGCGCAGGTAGACCGGATCGTAGTTCCAGGAACCGCCACGCAACACACGAGAGCTTCCAGAATCCGCGCCCACAGGATCGCTGGCGCGCGACTTCGCATAGTACCCCGAATCGTACCAGTCCCAGACCCACTCCCACACGTTTCCCGCCATATCATAGAGTCCCAGGGCATTGGCCTGCTTGTGCCCCACCGGGTGGGTCTGGCTGCCTGCATTGCTTGAATACCAGGCCACCGCGTCGGGATTATCCGAACCGGCGTACTTTACCTTTTGCGAACTGCCCTGGCTGCCGCCCCGGGCTGCGTACTCCCACTCGGCTTCGGTGGGCAGGCGGTAGCCGTTTCCATTCCTGTTCCAGTTCACCGTGCTGCCACTGATGCTGTAGGAGGGCTTCAGGCCCTCCGTGGCGGAGAGCTTGTTGCAGAAATCGACTGCATCGAACCAGCTCACCTGCTCCACGGGCCGGTCATCGCCCTTGAAATTGGAGAGATTGCTGCCCATCACGCTTTGCCAGAGGGCCTGGGTCACTTCGTAGCGGCCAATGGAAAAATCGGAGACGGTGACCGTATGGACGGGCTTTTCGTCGGAGCCCTCGGTCGAGCCCATGGCAAAGCTGCCGCCCTTGACGCGGACTAAGGGGTTGTTGTCGTACCAAGTAAAAGGGGCCGGGGTTGTAGCGCCAGCGACGACTTCCACGCTCAAGCTCTCGTTGCGGTCGCCCTCGTGGCGGAGTTCCAGGGGCAGGGGGCCTGCCCACTGATCTGCCAGGTCGCGGCTGCCACCGGAAGGCAGGCGGGCGACAAAGGCTCCGTTCGCAAAAAGGTCGCCCTCGGTTTTTGTGCTCACGGTGACGCTGCCCGTGGTCGCCACGGCGAGCTGCTCGTGGGACTTGGGAGCGAGGCTGAGGGCCTTCGAAAGCTGCTTTCCGTTCGGCAGGGTGGCGGTAATTGTGTGGTTCCCGGGCTTGGGGTTGGCCAGGAAGCCACGGTCCCGGCCCAGGGCTATCCCATCGACGGCGATGGCCGCACCGGGTGCTTCGACGAGGAGGCTCGAAGTCAATGTCGTCGTAGTTGCTCCCTTTGCGTCGCCGCTGACGAGGAAGAGGGGGCGCCGCGACGCTTCCTCAAAGATGACGTGGTCTCCGGCGGCGTCGACGGCGCGCACGCGCCAGAGTTCGAGGATGGCAACCACCGCGCCCTGCCCCGCGCTTGCATAGCTCGCTTCGATCTCGCCAAAGAGGGCGCCGGCCTTTTGCCAGGCGTCGAACTCCAGGTACCTGCGCTTGAGCTCCTCGGTGCTTTCGCCGGCCACTGAATAGATACCAGAGGCTGAGAAGGCGAAGTCCTGGACCTTTGACTGCAGGACAAGGGAAAAGGTCTTGGCGTCGCGGTCGAAGGTACCAACTGTCAGGAGTACGGAATTGCCCTTGTAGACCGATCGCGCCGTGGCGATGCCGCCCGAGGCTGTGTTTTCGGCATCGAGGAAGGGTTTGAGGGCAGCAAGACGGGCATCGTCGCTGCGGTTCCGCGCATCGGCAAGGGCTGCCTGCTTCTCTGAGTTGAGGCGGTTCCGCTCGGCTGAAACCCGGGCATCGAACTCGCGCTTGTTTTCCCAGGGGTCCATCTCCCATTTGGCAAGCTCGCTAAGCTTTTTGTCGTAGGTGGAGCCAACCGCGTCGCTGATGGTCTTGAGCGAGGACGCGTACTGGCCATTGATGTCGGACATGGCGGAACGCGTGGTCGAGAGCGTCGCGAGGAAGGTGCTGACGCCGCCAGCGCCCGAGCCGGCCTGAAGTTTTTGCAGCTCCTGCCTTCGCGCCTCGGCGGCAGCCTTTATCGAGGCTTCGCGACCGAGGGCCTCGGACTTGTAGCTGGCCAGCTGGGCTGCCATCGCGGCCTGGTCCTTTTCAGCCTGGGCCTGGCGGCCTGCTTCGGCCTTGAGGGCCTCGGCCTCCTGCTGCTTCTGGTTCTGGAGGGCCGCCTGCTTTTTGATCTCGACTTCGAGGGCGGTCTTCTTGGCGGCATCACCCTCGGCGCTGGCCTGCCTGCGCAGACTCGCGAGCTGGGCATTGGCAGCGTCGAGCTCGCCCTGGGCCTTGGCCTGGTTACTGGCAAAGCGGGCCCTGGCCTCGTCTGGGCTCACGAAATAGACCATCTTAGTTAGGTTGTCCTGCTTCCAGGGTTCCTGCTTGCCCGCGGTCGCGCCCACGACATCGGCGGCGACATTGGTCATGATCTCCTGGAGGCTCACGCCGGGGGAGTCGAGGCGCTGGAGGAGGGCCGCCGTAAAGACGCCGTTCCTCCCCTGCCCATCCGCAGCCGTCGAGCCAGGGCCGGTAGCAAACACGATGAGGCTGCCGCTCGTGCCCATGGCGGCAAGGCCCCGGCTCGCGCCCGCGCTCCGCGAGCTGGCCTTGTAGGGGTTGTCGCGGCAGGCGTCCAGTATGACCACATTCGTGCCCGTCCCCGCGGCGCGGAGCCCGTCGAGGACCGCCTGGGCAGAGAAGGCCTTGAGCTTGAGCTCGTACTCCTCCCTGACATCGGCGTCGACAGGAATAAGCCAATTGGTGCCATCAGACTGCACACCGTGGCCTGCGTAGAAGAAGACCCGCATGCTTGCGCCCTTGGCGTCCTCGGCAAACTTGACGCGGGCCTTTTCCATGTCGGCCAGGCTGGCGTTGACGAGGGTGGTCACCGAAAAGCCCAGGCTTTTGAGCTTGTCGGCCATGTCGGCGGCGTCGTTGGGCGGATTGTCCAGCCTGGGGACTGTCGCATAGCGGCCGTTGCCGATGACGAGGGCAACACGTCCTGCATCGGGGTTGCCCGCCGTGGTGGCGGTGGCGGTGGCGCTGGGGGTGGAACCAGCGGCGCCGGGGGCGCGGGCGCCAGCAGGGTTTGCCGACTGTGCGGGAAGGAGCTGGGCGAGGGCGAAGAAGGCAAGCGCGAGCGAAAGGGAAGGGACATTTCGTTTAATGATGGCCTCCGGAAGCAGACTCCCAAGATAGTGGAAGCATTGTAAACCCCGAGGAAGATTCCGCGAAAGGGGCTGCTGCAGGGTCGCCCGGTGCAGCGGCCCGTCCTCCCTCGCCGCTGCCTGCACTGCCCGCCGCCATGCTACAGTCGCGCGATGGAGCTACTCGAAGGGACCCGCGGGGGTCTGCGCCCGCGCGACCTCGCTGCGCTGATAAAGCCGGGCATCGTGGCCTCGAACACGCTGACCGCTTTGGCGGGAGCGGCCTTCGCAGCGCGGGGCGCCCTGGGGGCGGGTCCGCTGACTGCGAGCGGCGGAGTGGGAAGGTGGGGCGGAGCGGGAAACGGCAGCCTCCCCCTGGCCCTCCTCGCTGTGGCCTTCGGCACTGCCGCATTGGTCGCGGGTGCCTGCACTCTTAACAATTGGATCGATCGGGACATCGACCGCTCGATGGAGCGCACTCGTAACCGTCCGACAGCCACGGGGAGGGTCAGTGCGGGACAGGCCCTGGGACTGGGCTTCTTGTTGACCGCCCTTGGCCTGGCCACCCTCGCTGCCCTGGGCAGCACGCCAGCGCTGCTCGGCTTCGCAGGCTCCCTCATCTACCTCGGTGCCTACTCCCTGATCGTCAAGCGGCGATCGACCCTCTCTTCCCTTGTCGGAGGCCTCGCTGGCGCCATCCCGCCCCTGATCGGCTGGACGGCCATCAATCCTCGCCTGAGCTGGGGGGCGGCCCTTTTGTTCCTCTTCCTCTTAGTCTGGCAACAAGCCCACGTGCGCGCCCTGGCCATGGCCCGTGCCAGCGAGTACCGCGCAGCCGCCATTCCCATGCCCGGCCAAACGGAAACGGGCCAGCCTAGGGAGGGCCTCCTCGGGGAGAGCCAGCCCAGAGGGAGGCCCGGGGGGAGGCTCGAAGGGCGACCCCTGAGCGGCAAACCAGATCGCGCCCGTGTCATGGTGATCATCTGGATCATCATCCTCCTCCCCTTCCCCGCCCTCCTCATCGCGGGCAACTCCGGAGCCTGGCGATTGGCCTTTATCCTGGGAGCCATGGCAGCGACGCTGGCTTGGGCAGCGATAGGCGTGCTTACTGCGAAGCTGGAATCAGCAGCCTGGGGGCGGCTCATGTTCAGGCTGTCGCTCGCTGTGCTGGTGTTGACTTCAGCTGGCCTCATGGCCCTTCCGCAGAGTTAGCGGATGCTACTCCATCATCAATCGCAGCTTGCTCAGGTACGAGCGGCCGGCGGGCAGTTCGGTCCCGTCTTCGTCGCTGAGGCGGACTGAATGCCCGCCGGGTACGTCGCCCGTCAGTGAGGCAGGGGCTCCATCACCTGGCTGAGGACAAGGCTGAGCGACCTTGTCGCCGTCCCGGCACTGCAGGTCGCTCAGCCGCTCGTGTGAAAAGATGTACTGGATGTCGTCCATCGGGATGAGCCAGAGCTAGCCCTTGCCCTTGATCCGGAGTATTCGCGACTCGATGTCGATGAATTTTCCCCTTCTTTCGTTACTGATTCTGCAAGTCTTGATTTTTTGGCCTTCGCTGGAGCGCATCCCATTCCGAAAAGGGTAGTATCCGCGTTTTCCGGAGGCTCCTGTGGCTCGCTCCTTCATGGCTGGTTTTACGCGCATCGCCAGCAAGTTCCAGCTCATTTTTGGCGGCATAATCCTCGCCTCACTCCTGACCCTGGGAGTGGTGGTCTATGTCTTCCTTTCCGGGCAGCTGACTACCTTCGGACTCTGGCAGCTCGGGGTCAGCACCGATTTGATCGTGAGTACGACAAAGCACCAGCTTGAGAAGTCGATCGATCAGCTCCTCATCAAGCACGCTACCGACGCGGCCAGCGTGGCAGCCTTCCTGTATCAGCAGTCCGAGGACGGGAGGATGAGGGAAAGCGAGGCCAAGGCCCTTTTCAAGAAGTTTGTGCTGGAATCCGGCATGTCCAAGGTGGGCGATTCAGGCTACCTCTGTGTGCTGGACTCCAAGGGTATCGGGGTCATCCACCCCATCAGCCCGGGGAGGGACTTCAGCTCGCTGGAATTCTTCAAAGAAGCGCTCAAGAAGAACAAGAACGGCTACATCGAGTACATGCTCAAAGGCCCCAACGACGCCGAAGAGCGAG
>JBMOIK010000211.1:0-7145 GCA_049317365.1 Rectinemataceae bacterium
ATGCTGGCCGGATCGAGGGGGGGACCTGAGTCCTCGAAGGCCATGGTGCCTGAGGCCAGGCGCGCGCCTGTGTAGGCGTACACGTCGCGGCCGTGGAAGGTGTAGGAGAGCTCCGAGCCCTTCAGGCGGTTCCGCGTCTCGTCGATGAGGCGGGCTTCGGCGATGCCGTGGTGGAGCTTGACATGGGTGAGGGCGCCGTTGTCCGGAGTCACGATGATCTGGCCGGTCTTGGTGCGCACCACCACGCTGCGCCGGTGCGAACCGACGCCGGGATCGACCACCGACACGAAGACGGTGCCCGCGGGCCAGTAGGCTATGGTCTGTACCAGTCGGTACGAGGCTTCCCAGATGTCGTACTGGGGTATGTCGTGGGTGAGGTTGCTGATGCGGAGGGCTGGGTCGACCCCGTAGGCCACCCCGTACATCGCGGAGACGGCCCCGTCGGCCGTCCCGAAATCGGTCTGGTACACCAGTGCGTGGGACATATCGACCTACCTCATAATATATGGCTCAAGAAGGCCTTGGTGCGTTCCTCTCGGGGCGAGTCGAAGAGCCCGTCGGGGCTCCCGGTCTCGACGATCTTTCCGGCATCCATGAAGACGACACGGTCGGCGGCGGCGCGGGCAAAACCCATCTCGTGGGAGACGACGAGCATGGTCATGCCTTCGCTGGCGAGTCCGGTGATCACCTCGAGGACCTCGCGCACCATCTCGGGATCGAGGGCCGAGGTGGGCTCGTCGACGAGGAGGAGTTCTGGTTCCATGGCAAGGGCCCGCGCGATCGCGGCACGCTGCTGCTGCCCGCCTGAGAGCTGGCGGGGGTAGCGGTCGAGCTTGTCGGCCAGGCCGACGCGCGCGAGGAGGGCCATCGCCTTTTCCCTGACCTCGGCCTTCTCTCGCTTACGGACAAGCCGGGGCGCGAGGCAGACATTGTCGAGGATGCTCAGGTGCGAGAAGAGGTTGAAGTGCTGGAAGACCATGCCCGCGTCCTCGCGGATGCGCCTGAGGTCGGCAGGCTTGTCGGTGAGGACCTTGCCGCCGATGGTGATGGTCCCCGCGTCGAGGATTTCGAGGCGGTTGACCGACCTAAGGAGGGTCGACTTGCCGGAGCCCGAGGGTCCGATGAGGAGGACCACCTCGCCCTTGCCCACTTCGAGGTCCACACCGTCGAGGGCAAGGGCTGTTTCCCTGCCGCGCTGGTCGCGGAAGGACTTCCTGGCGCCCTGGATCGTGACGAAGCTCATCGGGACTGGCCCTCCTTCAGCCTGCGCTCGAGGCGGCGCACGAGCATCGACAGCGAGACCGTGAGGCAGAGGTAGAAGAAGGCCACGACGTTGTAGGTCTCGAAGAACCTGAAGGTCGAGGCGGAGTAGACCTTTCCTAATTGTGTGATGTCCTGGACGCCGAGGGCGGAGACCAGGGAGGAATCCTTGATGACCGCCACGAATTCGTTGCCGAGGGCCGGCAGCACGTTGCGGATGGCCTGGGGGAGGACGATGCGCCTCGTGACCTGGCCTCGTGAGAGGCCCAGGGCGAGGGCTGCCTCGATCTGTCCCCTGTCGACGCTCTCGATTCCCGCACGGAAGATCTCGGCGATGAAGGCGGCGTAGCCGAGGGTGAGGGCGAGTATGGCCCGCGTGGCGAAATCGAAGTCACGTGCCAGGAGGGGCTCCATCCAGTGCAGGGCGATGAGGGGAGACAGGAACCAGTTGAGGACGCCGGCCAGGGCCGGTGCTCCCACGAAGGCTATATAATAGAGGACTACGAGCATCGGAAGGCCGCGGACAAGCTCTATGTAGAAAGTGGCTGCCTCACGGGCGATGCGGACCTGGGAACTCTTGAGAAGCCCCAGCACCAGACCCAGCACTATGGCTGCGACAAAGGCGACCATGGCTACGCCGAGGGTGACGGGGATGCCGCTGGCTATGGCTCCGAAAATGACGCTGTAGTCCCCATTGGTGGCTGCGGCGAAGAGTCCTATGACGCCGAGCGCCAGAATGGCTACCAACCACCAGGGCGTCATTCCAAGGCGGGTGCACAGCGATTTGAAAAGCGGCACCGCTGGGGTGCCGCCTTGTGGGGTTCGAGTCACCGGATCAGGGTTTGTAATCCCAGAACCATTTGGTGTCGAGCTTGGCTATGGTTCCGTCGGCCTTCATTGCTGCGATTGCGGAGTTGAAGGGCTTCACGAGGTCGGAGCCCTGCTTGAAGATAAAGCCGAAATTCTCGGTGCCGAGTGCTCCGCCGACATTCTGGAGCTTGCCGGGATTGGCGCCGATATAGCCCTTGCTGGAGGAGGCGTCCATGAGGACCATGTCGACGTCGCCAGCGAGGAGGGCCTGGACCGTTGCTCCGAAGGTTTCGAAGAGCTTGATGCGCGGATTCTTCTCGTCCCCGTCGAGGACGTTGTAGACCGCGACGTAGAAGTTGGTGGTTCCTGCCTGGGCACCGATGAGGAGCTTCGTGTTGGCGGCAAGGCCCTTCTCGTCGGTGAAGCGCTTTTCGCCCTTTCGCACGAGCATGAACTGCTGGGAGACCATGTAGGGGTCGGAGAAGGCCACCTGGCCCTTTCGCTCGTCGTTGATGGTGATGCCGTCCATGCCGACATCGAACTGTCCGTCGCGTACAGCCTGGATCATCGTGTCCCAGCTCGACACCTTCCACTCGATCCTGGCATTCAAGCGCTTGCCGATCTCGTTGACCGCATCGTATTCCCAGCCCATGGCCTTGCCGGTCTTGGCATCGACAAAGTTGAGGGGGGTGTAGGCGTTCTCTGTGACGGCGACGATCTTCCTGCCCTTGAGGTCAGGCAACTTCTGCGCGGTCGCTCCGACGACGGCGACCAGGGCGAGGATGGCGAGGATGGACAGCTGCTTCTTCATGGGGCGCTCCTTGGGATTGGATCAAGTGCCTGAGTCTATTCGGAGGCACTGGCACAGGGCAAGGGGCAGGGGACTCAGGATTCCCCCGCTGTCCCCGAAGAGCCATCCGCTTCGACCTCGCGCACGACGTCGAGGATGCTCCCGTCCCGCCATTCCACGAGGGCCACTATCCTGTCGCCAAGGCGCGGCTGTTCGGGAACCCCGGTGATGGCCCGGATCTCCCTCATCAGGTCGCCTATCCCGGCGACCGGGAGGCCGGCCTTCCTCGCCAGGGCGAGAAGGTCAGCCCTTCGGGGATTGATGGCCAGGCCCCTTTCGGTGACGACGGCGTCGACCAGCTCCCCGGGACAGGATATAGTTGTTACCTTTTCCCTGATGATGGGGATCCGCTTGCGGAAGCTCGGGACTGTGACGATGCAGCACGAGGCGCCAGCCGCCGCGTCCTGGTGTCCTCCGATGCCGTGGAGGAGCCTCCCGTCGGAGTGGGTGTTCACGTTCACGTTGAAGTCGAGGTCGATCTCGGTGGCCCCGAGGATGGCGAGGTCGAGCATCGAGGCGGCGGAGCCGAATCCGTGGGGGCCGTAGGAGGAGAAGGGATCGGATTCGAGGTGACGAGGGTTCTCCCTGCAGGACCTCACGGCCTCGAGGTCGAAGCTCTGCAGGTCGATGATGGTACCAAGTAGTCCCTCCTCGAGGAGGCTCACCAGGATACCCGTGCCTCCCCCCTGCGCAAAGGAAGCGTGGATGCCCTTTGCGCGCATGCGGGCCGCCAGGCGGGTCACGGCCGCCAGGGAGATGCCTCCGGCTCCAGCCTGGAAGGAGAAGCCCTCGTGGATGATGCCGGCAGCATCGGCGAAGGCGGCAGCCAGCTCGGCTATGAGCAGTTCTGTGGGACTGCGGGTGAGCCTGGTGCTTCCCGAGGCGATCCTGGTTGGGTCGCCGATGGAATCGACGGCAAGGACATGGTCGACGTGGCCGCCGGAAATGGACTGCGGCGCACAGGGATAGGGCACGAGGTTGTCGGTAATTATGACGACTTCAGCCGCGTGGAGGGAGTCGGGAAGGGCGTAGCCCAGGGGACCGCAGGCTGATTTTCCGTAGAGGCCGCTGGCGTTGCCGAAGCTGTCTGCGGTCGGTGCGGCGATGATGGCGAGGTCGATGGGAAGCTCTCCCGTCTCGACGGCACGGCACCTCCCTCCGTGGGAGCGGAGGATCGAGACGCCACGCATGGCTCCCCTGCTGCATGCCGCGCCGACAGCCCCGTTCATCGAACCTTCCACCCGCGCGATGACTCCCGACTCGATGAGGCCTACGAGGCGGTCGTGTACGGGGAAGAGGGCCGTCGGCGCCAGCACGAGGTCCCTGTAGCCCCGCGCCGCGATACGGGTAATTGCTTCGTTTATTACCGCGTCCCCGTCCCGGAGGTGGTGGTGGAAGGAAATCGTCATCCCGTCGTGGAGTCCGACCCGGTCGAGGAGCTCGTCCCAGGAGGCGGCGAGCTTGACGGGGGCGCCCCTGCCTGTGGAACTCCGGAGCCGGGCGCCTTGGCCGCGTGCAGGTCCGCTTGCGTCGACCTGCCCCGCATCGCCGGAAGGGAAGGAAAGAGCGAAGGGCCGGAGCTTCCTTCCCTCGATGATGTCGGGAATGTCCCTGCCCAGGCTGTTTGCGATGAAGGGCATGCTAGGCCTCCCCCGGCGGCAGGCTATCCTGTCGTTCAGTGACAAGGCCCGCCAGGGCGAGGATGCGCGAGGCTCGGGCGAGGGCGGGGGCATCGATCATGATCCCGTCGAGGGCTGCGGCTCCACGGCCCTCGATCCTTGCCGCCTGCATGGCAGCGAGCACGCGCTGCGCCTTGTGGATGTCGTTTGCGGAAGGGGCGAAGACACGATGGGCGATCTCGATCTGGGAGGGATGGACGAGGCCCTTTCCCGAAAAGCCGAGGGCCTTGGCCCTGTGGAGGGAGGCTTCGAGTCCGGCGAGGTCTTCCAGGTCTGGATACACGGAGTCCTGCGCCTCGATCCCCCCTGCCCGTGCAGCGAGCACCACGAGGCCACGCGCCACTGCAGTCTCGCCCTCATCTGCCTGTCGCTCGATCCCGAGGTCCCGACGGAAGTCCTCCGCGCCGAAGCCGAGCGTGACGCATCGGGGCGAGGCTGCGGCTATCGAAAGGGCTGCCATGACACCACGGGCTGTCTCTACAATGGGCATGAAGAGGATCGAGCCTTCGGGGAGCCCAGCTTTCCGTTCGAGCCGCGTTACCTCGAGGTCGCATTCGTGGATACCTTCGGCGGATTCGCACTTTGGCAGGACGAGGGCATCCGGAGCGGCAGGAACGATGGCTGCGAGGTCGGAGGAGGCATGGGGGCCATCGAGGCAATTGATACGGACCGCGATCTCCGAAGTGCCGAAGAAGCCCCTGCATTCTGAAAGAAGCACACGTGCGAGGATGCGGGCCTCGAGCTTCCGCCCCTCGTCCACCGAATCCTCAAGGTCGAGTATCAGGCAGTCAGCACCGAAGAGCCCGGAGTTGACCGCGAGATCAGCCTGGTTGGCCGGGAGGTAGAGCCTGCTCCTCCGGAGCCTGTTCCGGTTTCCCCGCATGGTCCCCGGCTCCGGTGGCCGCAGCAGTGGGGATGGAGCCTGCAGTCCCGCCATCATGAAGGCTGCCTCGGTGCGTGCGGCGACTACGTGGTCGAGGGCTCCGTTGTCCTCTATGGCGAGCAGGCCCCTTGCGTTGAAAGCCAGGGCTACGTGGATAGCCCTGGCCCTTATGGCCCTGTCGAAAAGGGGTGAGACCGAGGACTGCACGCAGAGTTCGAGGGGGCTGTCTCCCGGCGTGTAGCGTGCGACGCAGTCCGACTTGGAAGGCGTTCCGGCGCAATAGGCTTCGCTCACAGCTCCTGGACCTCGAAGGGGCCGAAAAGCGCACGGGCCGGGGCGAGCGCACCGCAGGCGACCATGCCGCTCCGGTGCCGGCCATCCCGCAGGGAAAGCAGGTTGGTCCCATCGACGGCAAAGGTGATCAGGTCCCCGACCGCCTCGAGGGTAAAGACATACGTAGTATTGAGTTTCCACTCGAAGCCGGCAGTGGCCAGGCGTTCCATCCCGAAGTCCCTCCTGGACAGCGAGACCCGGCCCTGGCCGTCGAAGCCGGCGAGGTAGCCGCGCATGGCCCCGCCGCAGCGCACTCCGATGACCAGGCTTTCCCCGGCGAGGGGAGTCACCGTGGCCCGGAAGAGCTGGTCTTCAACCCCGTGTCCGCCCGTATAGGAAGTCGCCGGGACGTCGGTCATGAGCTGCATCCTCCCCTCCTCGGGGGTCCACCTGCCCCCATCATGGGAGAAGGGCGTGATGCAGCCGAATTCGACAGCCTGCCTGGCCATGTCGATGGAGTATCGGGCCTTGCCGGAAATCGAGAAGCTTTCCACGAGGAGCCTGCCTGAGTCCCTCCGCGCAGCTCCCGAGAAGCCGGTCAGGACCAGGCCGACCTCGTCGACCTGGGAGCCGCCGACCTCCGGTATCGAAAATCCGATTATCGCATCCTGTCCAGGTTCCGGAAAAATAGTTGTAGTTGTTTCAATATCCTTGCCGGTCGAGCTGTCGCGGACATAGCCGGCGACCCCTGCCTTTTCTCCCTCCCAGCTTTCGCGGCGGAAGCGGATTTCAACCTTCTGGCCCGGTCTGGCGACAGGGGAAAAGACAGGACTGTAGCGCTCGTCGTCGAAATCGGAGCGGCGGTAGAAGGGTTTCCAGAAAAGTTTTCCCTTCCCCTCCCTCGGTATCCGCTCGTAGCGGAATTCGAGGACTCCCGCTCCGTTCTTCCCGGCTCCCGCGCGATGCACGGCGGCGAAGGCCACAGGGTCGGAGACGCGCATGCCGTGCGTCGAGCCGGGGAGGGCGAAGTCGAAGTGGAAGGACCTATCCCCGTCGCCACGGGCGATGGCTGCCTCAATGCTGGCGGGTATTCCCTCACCCGCCAGGCGATAGCCGATCGCCGCGAGTCTCCTTGCGAAGCTGGGGATGTCCAGTATGTTGAGCGAGCCTGGCAGGCCCGAGAGCACAATCCCGTCGTTGATTGGTTCCCGGTACCGTGCGGGAATGGAGTCGATTCCTCCGAGGACTCCGAGGATCGTGCCCACGTTGCCGGCGTTGCAGTCGGTGTCCCATCCGCACATGGTCGCGATTTCCACGGTCCGCGCGAAGTCTCCGGCCCCGTACATGAGCGCGAGGACGCAGACACCCGCGTTCGGTATCATGTGGCAGA
>JBMOIK010000212.1:0-7135 GCA_049317365.1 Rectinemataceae bacterium
GGGACCGACGACGGTTCGGGCCGTCGACGGGGTCAGCCTTGACATTCACGCGGGCGAGTTCGTCGCCATCATCGGGCCCAGCGGCTCGGGCAAGACAAGCCTCATGAACATCATCGGTTGCCTCGACACGCCGACTGGGGGCAGCTACCGCATCTCTGGCGAGCCAGTCGAAGGCCTGTCCCGCGGACGGCTCGCCGAGATCCGGAACCGTGCGATCGGGTTTATTTTCCAGAACTTCAACTTACTCCCCCGGCTCGACGCCCTCGAGAACGTGGAACTGCCCCTCGTGTACGCCGGGCTATCGAAACGTGAACGGAAGGTCCGCGCCCTCTCCATGCTCGCGAAGGTGGGGCTGGAGGGTCGCGAGGGCCACCTGCCTGCGGAACTCTCCGGAGGCCAGCGACAGCGCGTCGCCATCGCCCGGGCCCTTGCGGGCTCCCCTTCGGTCCTGCTCGCCGACGAACCGACGGGGGCCCTCGACACCACGACCGGGGCCGAGATCATGGAGATGTTCCATGCCCTCAACGCGGAGGGTTCCACCATCATCCTCGTGACCCACGACATGGGCGTGGCCCGCCAGGCCCGCCGTGTCGTGAGCATCCTGGACGGAGTCGTCGTCTCCGACGAGAGTTCGGGAGGGGACGCATGAGGCTCAACGCGGCCCGGGAGAGCGTCGGCATGGCCCTCCGGAGCATCCGTTCCAGCGCTGGCCGTTCCTTCCTTACCACCCTCGGAGTCCTCATCGGCGCGGCCTCTCTGATCGCCCTCACCGCCCTCGGCAACGGAGCCTCGCGGGCCGTCGAGGACAGCCTGAAGTCCCTCGGCGCCAACCTCCTCATCGTCTATTCGGGACAGGTGAGGGGACCGGCCCTGGTCCGTCGCAGCCTCAGCAATATCGTCCCGACCCTGACCGCGGAGGACCTGAAAGCCATCAGGGGGCTCGAACTGATCCGCCTCGCCGCGCCCGAGTCATCCATGAACTCCCAGGCGAAATTCGAGAACCGCAACATCTCCGCGAGCATCGTTGGCACCGATTGGAGCTATCCGGAAATCCGCAATTTCCATCCCGCCCTCGGCGAATTCTTCGGCGAATCGGATGTGGAGACGAGGCGGATGGTCGCGGCGATAGGGAGCAAGGTCGCCGTCGACCTCTTCGGCGCGGATCTCGATCCGCTGGGACAGCGCATCCGGATCAATGGTCAACCCTTCACCGTAGTCGCGGTGATGCAGTCCAAGGGCAACGACACGACCGACGGCCAGATATTCGTGCCAATCAGTTCATACCTGCGGAGCCTCTCCGGCGGTCTGAGATTCGCCGCCATCGACGTCCAGGCGGCTGGCATGGCCACCATGCGCGAGGCCCAATACGCGATCCAGGACGAGCTCCTCAGGCTTCATGACCAGCCATCGATGGATTCCGCCGATTTTTACGTCGCCAACCAGCTCGACGTACTCGGCGCCGCCCAGGGCACCGCGAACACCTTCACCATCCTCCTCGGGGGGATCGCGGCCATCAGCCTCGTGGTCGGTGGCATCGGCATCATGAACATCATGCTGGTATCGGTCACCGAACGGACCCGCGAGATCGGCGTCCGCATGGCCCTCGGGGCCAAACCCGGCGACGTCCTTCTCCAGTTCCTCGTCGAGGCGGTGGTCCTGTCGGTATCGGGGGGGGTGCTCGGCATCATCGCAGGAGTGACCGCCTCCTGGGCCTTCAGCCGCTTCGGGGGCATGGCGGCCCAGGTAAGCGCGGAGTCCATAGTCCTGGCCTTCTCATTCTCCCTCGTCACCGGTCTTTTTTTCGGCGGTTATCCAGCCTATAGGGCCTCCCGCCTCGATCCCATAGCAGCCCTCAGGTACGAGTGACCCGGGCAAGGAGCAAGCGCATGCGGCATTCATCCAGGAAATTCGGCCTTTTGGCCCTCGCCACCATCCTTCTCGTCGGCATAGCCACGGCTCAGGCTAGCAGCGATCCCGTCCTCCTCAAAGCCAAGGAGGAGACGCTCGTCGTCTTCGATCTCGGTAGGATGTTCGGATATCTCGACGACATGGTGAAGGACGGCAAGACCCCCGCCCTCTCATCCGACCAGCTCAGGAAGATCTACGATATCATGGTCGAGGTACGCTCCATTGAACGCATCGAACCCGCGAAGGCAAAAGTTCTCCTTTCCCAAATCGAGGACAGGATCCTCACGCCAGCCCAGCTTATGGCGACGGACAAGCTGGCGGCTGCCGGAACCTTGACCCGTGCGGCAAATCAGGGTTCGGGCCCAGGAGCCAAAGGGGGCACGAGCCCTCTGGTTTCCTTTGTCGCCGGGGGGGATTTCAACCCCATCATGGACACAAGCAAGACCATGGGCAAGGACTTCCAGTCCTTCTACGCCTTCGTCTCGAAGAAGCTGGGAAAGTAGAAAAGGCCCCGGAAATCCTGACTGCCGTGGAAGCTCACCTTGACTTCGATCGGTACGGGAGTCCGGCCACGAGGCCTGCCTTAGTTGATCAAACTCCCCCATCCATTCCAGGGGATGCACCAGAAAAGCACGAAAGCGACCGGAAAGGCTCTCCTTCAGGTGCTTGTGGATTTCGATCGACGAAGAACCCGAGGCGATGACTTTGGGTCCGGACCGCGAGTCTGAGAGGATTTTGAACAACCTCGTGGCGTTTTTCAGATACTGGAACTCATCGAGGAATACCACATCGCCGCTTGATTGAAGCTGGCCCACGCCTAAACCCTCCTCTTGAAATGGGACTCCTTGAAGCGTGCCGTGCAGGCCAAACCACCTGCCGATTCGAGGCTCAGGATGCCACCGAGCTGCTCTACCAAGCCATGGATGAGCTGGTAGCCGAGTTTTCCTGCCTTGCGGGAATCGAAATCCTCGGGCAGTCCTACTCCGTCATCCGAGACCTCGAGCTGGATCTCACCCCCTGGGGTCCGGACGATATTCACCCGGACCACTCCCTTCCTGTCCCCCGGAAAGGCATGAATGAATGCGTTAGAAAGGAGTTCGTGGAGGAGAAGTCCGAAGGGGACAGCTGCGTCGATGAGGAGGGGTACCGTTTCCGTCGAGATCTTCATGGTAATCCTCGTCCCAGGAAAGGCCTTCGCCTGCATGAGGGTGCTGATCAGGTCCCTGGCATAGTCTCCCAGGTCGATGCTCGAAAGGTCCTGCGAAGCCAGGAGTCTTTCATGGACCAGGGCCATGGACTGGATGCGTGAGTTCGTCCTGTCCACTATCGCGCTGACAAGTCCATCCTTGGCCAGGTCCTCCTCGAAGGAGAGGATGGACATAATTACCATCATATTGTTCCTGGTGCGATGGAAAATCTCGGCGATGAGCGCCTCCTTCTCCGCCAGGTTTTTCCGGAGCTGCAGTTCGCTCCGTTTTCGCCCCGAGATGTCATGGAGGGAAAGGATGAGCCGACCTCCTTTGTCAGGCAGGAATTTCGCGCTCACCTCGACATCGAAGACGCCTCCATCGCGGTGGCGATGGAGGGCTTCGAAGCGGCCTTCGCCGAGTTCCGCAAACTCCCGTATCCAGGCGGATATGTCAAGCTTCTGCCCACCGGCCTCGAGGTCGGACAGGTTCATGGCCAGGAGTTCCTCCTGACTGAAACCGCTGAGTCGGCAATAGGTCTGGTTGACCTCGAGGATCCTGCCTTTCGCGTCAGCCATGCAATAGCCATCCATGGATGTCAGGAGGAAGGCCTGGCGCCGCTCCTCGATTTCGCGTTGCATCGAGCGGAGACGGAGGTGGGTTTCCACGCGGGCGTGAACCTCCTCGAACTGGAAGGGTTTGCTTACATAATCCACGCCGCCGGTGGCAAAGGCAGTGACCTTGTCTTGGGTTTCAGTCACGGCGCTGATGAAGATCACCGGGATATCCCTCAGCGCAGCATCGGCCTTCAAGCGCCTGCATACTTCAAAGCCATCCATATCCGGCATGTTGATGTCCAGCAGTATGAGGTCAGGCGGATTCCTGGCGGCAGCGCTCAATGCTATCTTTCCGCTGGGAGCTGCCAGTACACGATAGCCTTTGGATTGCAGCATTTCCTGCAAAAGTTTCAAATTTGCCGGGGTGTCGTCCACCACCATGATGGTTTCCCGTGCATCACTCATTGTCTACTTCTCCCAGCCATTGGCCGAGCCTTGTGTAGTCGTACCTGTCCGCCAGGGCTTGCAGCCCGTGGGCTGCAGCGGCATCAAGCTTTTCCACTGAAGCGATCAACTCCGTCAATCGGGCGGAGTCGCACTCCTCCACGGCCTGAAGCATGGCCTTGACCGTTTCCCGCGGCAGCGCCGCAAGGGATTCCGCAGTCAGCTGCGCAACATTCAAATGGCCCGGATCGATGGTTCTGTCCTCGGAGAAAACATAGTGCAGTCCCAGGCACTTCCCCAGGACTGCAAATAATTCTTCCGATCGCAGCGGCTTGCGCAGATGCGCATATATGCCGGCTGCCATTACCCGTTCGAAATCCTCATCGAAGGCGCTGGCGGTAACGGCAATGATAGGTATGATGCTCCCCGCCATCGTGGCCTTGATCCGCTGGGTTGCTTCGTAGCCGTCCATGACCGGCATGCGCATGTCCATGAGCACCGCATGAGGCAGCCAGCGCTCGAAGGTTTCCAGGGCTTCCACGCCGTTTTTCGCCTCGGCAACCTCGAAGCCTATGGATTGCAATAATACCAGGAGCAAGGTGCGATTGTCCGCATTATCATCAACCACGAGGATGCGAAATGGTCCGGTGCCGGGTTCCAGGCCGACAACGCGTTGCGAAACCGGTTTCTCCAGTATGGCTATCCCCTGGGCTGGAACAATCGGCATTTCGAGCCGGAAGCAACTCCCTCTGTCCATCTGACTCTCGAATGTAAGCTGGCCGTTCATCAGTTCCACAAACCTGCGGCTGATGGCCAGCCCCAGACCTGTGCCGCCTGCCCTCACACCGGTAGCCCCCTGATGAAAGGCATCGAAGATCCTGCTCATATCCTCTACGGGAATGCCTGGCCCGCTGTCGTCCACTTCGGCCACCAAGAGCATGGCTTCCCCGTCCACAGCGTTGGTAGCTGCCACTGCATCGGCGCGAACTCGCACCGCAACACCGCCCGTTTCCGTAAACTTGACGGCGTTCCCAATCAGATTGACAAGTATCTGCCGAAGCTTGCCCTCGTCGGCTGTAGCGTAGCGCGGCACACTTTCGTCCCGGTCAATGAGAAGCTGCAATCCCTTGGCTTCGGCACGGGAGCGGAACAGCAGCGCCAGGTCATCCAGCAGGTCATGAAGGCAGAAATCTGTCTCGTTGAGGATGATTCTCCCTGCCTCGATTTTGGACATGTCCAGGATGTCGTTGATCAGATTGAGCAGGTATCTGCCGCTGCGGGTGATGATCCGGACATGTTCTGCCTGCCCGGCTGTGAGCGAAGGATCGCCCTCCAATACCTGGGCGAAGCCCAGGATGGCATTCATGGGCGTGCGGATTTCGTGGCTCATGTTGGCCACGAACAGGCTCTTGGCCTGATTGGCCAGCGCGGCAGCTGCTGCCATGTCATTCGCCCGGGTAGTAGTCGCTTCGAGCTGGCGATTGACCTCCTGTAGCGCCGTCTCCACTTCCTTGCGCGCGGTGATGTCCTCTATGGCGAGGAGGATGATCTTCTCCTTGCCCTGGATCCGTTGGATCTGCCTGGCATTGAGGAGCATGATACGCTGCCCGATGTTTGCGAAGTCATGCTCGACCTCGTAGTTGTCGAAGGTCGCCTTCTGGGGCAGGATGGTTTCGAGGAGCTCGCGCAGTTTCGGAATATCCCACTGCTTGTTCCCGAGGTCGTAGATGAGCTGCCCTACCGTCTCCTCGGGCTTGACCTTGAAGACAGAATAGAAGGAGCGGCTCGCGGTCACGACACGGAGGTCCTGGTCAAGGACAATGAGAGGTTCGCGCACCGTATTGATGATGCTCTCCGAGTATTCCTGCGAATCAGTCATGTGCTTCTTGGAGCTCATGCCTATCCTCCCTTTTCGATCATCTCCCTCTCCCCGCCTGCAGCCGGGGTTTTTGGCAAGACACTTCCGGGTTGAGGATACGCAGGTCCCGGGTAGCCGTCTATACGACAGCGAACATACATGGAAGTTTTTTCATGATGGGGCCTGGATCCGCAGGTGATCCCTTCCCACCACATCCATGGATACGATCCTGAAAGGTGCTTCCTGCTGATTGCCACAAGCCCCGGAACGTCGCTAACCCGAGCCAGAACCATCTGTTGGCATCCCTTTCCGATGCCGACTATGCCCGTCTCCTCCCCAACCTCGAGTTCTCGAGCCTGAGCCTTGGGGATGTGATGCATCGATCGGGTGACGCTATGAATTACGTCTATTTTCCGACGACGGAAACCGCCGGTGCTGGCGACTCGACTGTCAACCGCAACCGCCTGTGGAATGTCCTTGAAGCCGCAGACAGCTTTGCCCTGCGGAGCCTGTTCACGGCCTTCTTTGCCTCGATCTCCCTGGACAACTATCGCAACATCACTAGTTCGCACTATGAAGGCTTTTATGCCAGCGTCGTCTATGCCTGCTTCGCGAGCCTGGGCCTCACGGTCATTCCTGAGGACGTGACAAACCGTTGCCGTATCGACCTGACCGTGTAACGAGCCTCCGCGATTTCGAGCGCTTCATGCGGCTCCTGGCCGCCCGTTCAGGCCAGCGTCTCAACAAGGCCTCTGACGCGGCGGAGGGACCGGGCCGGCACTGGCTCGTTTCACGCAGCCCTGCCAGGGGGTGAAATCGCAGCTGGAATCTGGGCGACCGACCCCCTGGGCGCAGTGCATGTCCTCGAGCCGTTGGGGTAGGTGCTCCGCCCCTGCCAGAGCGAGGGCTTGGACAGCGAAGCCTGGTGGCCGTGCCCCCGTCCTCATCGCTATGATGTGAGGGCAGGTACGCAAGGAGGCAACGATGACAGGACGCGAAGGGGTACTAGCGACACTGGCGCACGAGGAACCCGACCGGGTGCCGATCGTCATAGGCGGAACCAACGCTACGGGTATCAAGATGAAGGCTTACCGCGCCCTCTGTGCGAAGCTCGGAATCCCCTCTGACGGGCGCTACATCTACGACTTGCCGGAGCTCGGTACGGCCCTCCCCTCCGAGGA
>JBMOIK010000213.1:0-7132 GCA_049317365.1 Rectinemataceae bacterium
GCCGTCCAGGCCGAGGAGGAAGCCCTCGTCAGGGATGTCTCCAAGGCCTACTTCGGTGTGATCATGGCCAGGGAAGCCCTCGGCCCCCTCCGCGAAGCCGCCACCATCATGGAAGGCATAGTCAAGGATCGGCGAAGTTCATTCGGTGAGGGAAATGGCACAAAGCAGGACCTTCTGGAGGCAGGATCGAAGGCAGCTGAGCTGGCCTATCAGCTCGTGAAAGCCGAGCAAAGCCTTGAAACCGGCCTCGACGCGCTGGAGTTCTACCTGGGAAGTCGCCCAAACGCCTCCGACCTGACAGCCAGCTTCCGCGCTGCCCCTCCACGCCTGGACCAGCGAAGCCTCGTCGAATCAGCGCTCCGCAACTCCACCGACCTGGAAACCCTTAGGCTCAAGGGCAAGCAGGCAGCGCTTGCAAAGGAAATCCGCCTGGCGTCCCTTCCTGGGCTTCCTGACTTCTCCCTCAACGTCACCTGGGAAGTGACCGGCCAGAAGATCCCCTTTTATTCCTCGAACTGGACCGACACCTGGAAAAACAATCTGATGATCACCCTGGGCGGGAAGGTCATCCTCTTCGACTCCCTGGCCAGCTTCTGGCGGCTCAGGGAGGCAGAGTCGCAGGCTAGCCAGGCTGATCTCGGTGCCTCGGAGCTCAAGCGCGGCATGGGTATCCAGGTACGCAAGCTGGTCGAGGCCGTCCAGGCCAACGCAGCGCTCTCGATCCAGTGCGCCGCCGCCGTCGAGCTTTCGGCGGAGCGGGCACGCGTCGCCCGGATCTCCCGAGAGAACGAGCTGATCACGCGGGCCGAGGAAGGTGGCGCAAAGATCGCCGATATTTCCGCCCGGCTCGCCCTCCTCCTCGCTCGTTTCCAGACCGAAAACGCCCTCCTTGACCTTGAATTTGCAAGCGCTGGCAGCCTCTCAGGCCCATAGCACATATCCGGTCAAAATCGTTTCATCTATTGAAATATTGCATCATTTCAGGATTATTACCATACATTTGTGTAGTGTTTTTCGCTTCCCAGGCGGGATTGGCGCCTTGTCGCAGCCCCATCCCGTTGACACTCGATTGTCCCTGATATACAGGGTTTAAGCGCACTTCAACCTGTCAGGAGGAACGATGAAAGCGTACACGAAATTTGTAGCAATTGGCGCAATAGCGCTCGGTCTTGGGATTGGCATGACATCTTGCTCATCCGGCCCCAAGGAGATCGTGATCGGCGGCGTCGGCCCCGTCACCGGTGAGGCCGCCACCTTCGGCGTGTCCACCAAGAACGCCTACGAGATGGCCATCGCCGAATGGAACGCCAACAAGGGCATCAACGGCAAGCAGCTCAAGCTCGTCTTTGCCGACGACAAGGGCGATCCCACCGAGGGTGCGACCGTCTACACCAAGCTCATCCAGCAGGACAAGGTCGTCGCCATTGTCGGCACCGTCATGTCCAAGGTCTCCCTCGCCGGAGCCCCGATCTGCCAGTCCAGCGGCATCCCGATGATCAGCCCCACCTCGACCAACCCCAAGGTCACCGAGGTCGGCGACTTCATCTTCCGCGCCTGCTTCATCGATCCCTTCCAGGGCACGGTCGGCGCCCAGTTCGCCTTCAATGACCTCGGCGCCAAGAAGGCCGCGGCCCTCTTTGATTCCGGCAACGACTACGCCAAGGGACTCAGTGAGTTCTTCAAGGCCAAGTTCGAGGAACTCGGCGGCGCAGGTTCAGTCGTCGCCTTCGAAGGCCACGCCTCCGGCACCACCGATTTCAAGGCCCAGCTCACCAAGATCCTGGCCGCCAAGCCCGATGTCCTCTACGTCTCCGACTACTACCAGGACGTTGCCCTCATCGCCAAGCAGGCCCGTGAGCTCGGTTTCAAGGGCCCGATGGTCGGCGGCGACGGATGGGACTCCCCCGACCTCGTCAAGATCGGCGGAGCCGCTGTCGAGAACGGATTCTTCACCAACCACTACTCTGCCGAGGATACCAGACCAATCGTCCAGGACTTCGTGAAGAAGTACACCGCCAAGTACGGTGCTGCTCCCGACGCCCTCGCCACCCTCGGATACGATGCCATGACCCTCATGCTCGACGCCATCAAGCGCGCCGGCAAGACCGACGGCAAATCCATCCGTGACGCGCTCAAGGCCGCCGACCTCGCCGTGGTTTCCGGCCAGGTCAAGTTCGATGCCAGCCGCAACCCCGTCAAGTCCGCGGTCATCATCGAGATCAAGGACGGCAAGCAGGTCTACAAGACCACCGTCAACCCGTAAGCAGTCAGCTTCCATCAACGAGGGGGCCACGTCCGCGCGAGCAGGCGTGGCCCTTTCCTTCACTCAACTAAGGGGTTCCCATGGGTTCCACACTCGCCCAGCAGATCATCAACGTACTTCAACTCGGCTCAATCTACGCCCTCATCGCCCTGGGATATACGATGGTCTACGGTATTGTCCGCCTGATCAATTTTGCCCATGGCGATTTTTTCATGGTCGGCGCCTATGTCGCCTATGCCGTCTTCTACGCCTTCAATGCCTACATCGGTGCCGGGTCGCCCCTGGCCTTCCTCGCCCTGGCGATCGCCATGATCGGCGGGGCAGCTATTGCCATGCTCTCGAACCAGCTCGCCTACAAGCCGCTCCGCTACAAACCCAAACTCTCCTCGCTCGTGACTGCCATCGGCGTTTCCATGTTCCTCGAGTACTTCTTCTCCGCCTTCCCCCTCATCGGCCCCTCGCAGCGCGGTTTCCCCGAGATCCTGCCCAAGCAGATGTACACGATCTTCGGGGCTGAAATCTCCAATTACGTCATCCTCGACCTCGCGGTCGCGGCGACCCTCATGGTCGGACTTACCTTTCTCATCCAGAAGACCTCCCTTGGCCGGGCCATGCGTGCCGTCTCGCAGGACAAGGACGCCGCCAAGCTGATGGGCATCAACGTCGAGAGCATCATCACCGCGACCTTCCTCATAGGCGGTGCCTTCGCCGGTGCTGCCGGACTCCTTGCCGGGCTCACCTACCCGAGGATCCAGCCCTACATGGGCATCCTCCCCGGCCTCAAGGCCTTCATCGCGGCCGTCGTCGGCGGCATCGGCAACGTGCCCGGCGCCATGCTCGGCGCCTACATCCTCGCCCTCGCCGACAACATCAACGACACCTACATCTCCCAGTTCTCCAACCTCCTTGCCTTTTTGATACTCATCGCCATCCTGCTCATCAGGCCCACCGGCATCCTTGGCGAGAAAACCGCCGACAAGATCTGAAAAGGAGCTGGAAACCATGAACTTCCCGAAATTCCTCGTGGCCTCGGTCGCGTTCTATGCGATAGTCCAGGTCCTTTCCATGCTGGGCATCTTCAACGGCTACATGATGATCATCATCAACAAGTCGCTGATCTACGTCATCCTGGCGGTGAGCCTCAACCTCATCAACGGGATCACGGGCCAGTTCTCGCTGGGGCACATGGGCTTCGCCGCCGTCGGCGCCTATGTGTCCGGAACCATCACCACCCTGATCTTCAAGTTGCGCGCCCCCCGCGAAATCAGCCTCGACGCGCTTCCGCCCGAGCTGATCTTTTTCTGTGCGATCGTGGCCGGGGGCCTCGTCGCCGCCTTCATCGGCGTCCTCATCGGCTTCCCCTCGCTCCGGCTCAAGGGCGACTACCTCGCCATCGTCACCCTCGGCTTCGGCGAGATCATCAAGAGTGTCATCAACGGCATCGACTATGTCGGAGGACCGAGGGGGCTCCTGGGCATCGCCCCCTTCTCCAACTTCACGGTGATCTTCATCTTCGCCTTCCTGACGATCGTCATAATACGTAACGTCATCGAGTCCTCCCATGGACGGGCCATGCTCGCCATCCGGGAGAACGAGCTGGCGGCCGACCTGGCCGGCGTCGACTCGACCCGCTACAAGGTCACCGGTTTCGCCATGGGCGCCTTTTTCGCGGGCATAGCCGGCGGCCTCCTGGCCCACCTCATCCAGATGGCCCACCCGACCCAGTACGGATTCCTGGCCTCTGCCATGGTCCTCATCCTCGTCTACGCAGGCGGCATGGGAAGCCTCACCGGCTCGATCATCGCTGCCTTCCTCCTGACCTTCCTCACCGAGGCCCTCAGGCTCGGCGTCGACTGGGTCCACGAAATCACGACGCTGCCGATCGGCACCGAGTGGACGATGGTCATCTACGCCCTCCTCTTGATCCTCATAATGCTGTTCAAACCGGATGGCCTCATGGGAATGCGGGAAGCGAAGATCCTCCAGCTCGGGAGGAAGCACGCATGAGCGCCCTACTCCAGGTCAAGGGCATGACCCACTTCTTCGGCGGCCTCAAGGCGGTCGCTGACTTCAACCTCGAGGTCCCCGAGGGCGTGATCTACGGTCTCATCGGCCCCAACGGCTCGGGCAAGACCACGACCTTCAACCTCATCACCGGCATCTACACCCCGACCCAGGGCGAGATCTTCTTCGAAGGCAAGCCCATCAAGGGCATCAAGCCCTACAAGATCGTCCAGGGTGGCGTTGCCCGGACCTTCCAGAACCTCCGCATCTTCGGAAACCTCCCAGTAATCGACAACATCCTCGTGGCAAAGCACTTCAAGGTCAAATCGAGCATGATGTCCTCGGTGTTGAGGACCAAGGCCTTCCTGGCCGAGGAAGCGGCAATCCGCGAGGACGCCATGCAGCTCCTTCGCTTGATGGGCCTCGAAGGCCGCGCCGAGGAAAGGGCCAAGAACCTCCCCTACGGCGAGCTCAGGCGGCTCGAGATCGCGCGTGCCCTCGCCACCAAGCCGAAGCTCATCCTCCTCGACGAGCCGGCGGCGGGAATGAATCCCAAGGAAGTACAGAACCTCATGGGCCTGATCAAGCGCGTCAGGGACGAGTTCGGGGTCACCGTCTTCCTCATCGAGCACCACATGCATTTAGTCATGAACATCTGCGAGCGCATCAAGGTACTGGACTTTGGGGAAACGATCGCGGAGGGCCTTCCCGTGGAGGTCGGCAAGGATCCAAAGGTCCTCGAAGCCTATCTCGGAAAGGGAGGAGCCTGATGCTCACCATCACGAATCTCAAGGTCAATTACGGGCAGATAGAAGCCATCAAGGATGTAAGCTTCGAGGTCCCCGAGGGCAAGATCGTCACCCTCATCGGCGCCAATGGCGCTGGCAAGACCACGACGCTCCGCGCGATCTCGGGCCTCGAAAAGGCTTCGGGAGGAACGATCACCTTCAAGGGCAAGGACATCACCAACCATGAGGCCCACGAGCTCGTCCCCCTCGGTATCAGCCACGTCCCCGAGGGCCGGAAGATCTTCCCGACCCTGACGGTCTACGAGAACCTGGAAATCGCCGGATGGACGATCAAGGACAAGAAGATCGTCAAGCAAAGGATGGAGGAGGTCTTCACGGCCTTCCCCAGGATCCGTGAGCGCATCTCCCAGCTCGGCGGCACCCTTTCGGGCGGGGAGCAGCAGATGCTCGCCGTGGGCCGTGCCATGGTCACCGGCGGAGAGATCCTCCTCCTCGACGAACCCTCCATGGGACTTGCCCCCGTCCTTGTCGACGAGATCTTCGAACGCATTGTAGCGCTGAACAAGATGGGGCGGACCATCCTCCTGGTCGAACAGAACGCGGCCGAGGCCCTCGAGATCGCCGACTTCGCCTATGTCCTTGAGGTTGGCTACACGAAATACTCAGGTCCAGCGAAGGAGATCAAGGCTGACCCGAGGGTACGGGAAGCCTACCTCGGGGTCTGATCGTCGACGGTTCCGGTTGCGGCCGATGCCCGCGGGCACTGGCCTGCGGCCTGGGCGTGGTGCTTGGGCCTGCGGCCTCAGTGCCGGAAGTGGCGGACGCCCGTCTCGAGGAGGGCCATTCCCAGACGGTCAGCCGCAGCGATGACCTCGGCATCACGGATGGAGCCTCCCGGATGGACGGCGGCGGTCACGCCAGCGGCCCCGGCCTCCTCGATGCCATCCGGAAAGGGAAAAAAGGCGTCGGAAGCAAGGACCGCACCGCGCGCCTGCTGTCCCGCCCTTGCGATGGCCTGTCGCACCGCGTCGACCCGGTTGGTCTGACCTCCGCCAATGCCAACCGTTGCCTCAGCGACTGCGAGCACGATGGCGTTGGACCTCACCTCGCGGACCGCATCCCAGGCGAAGCGCAGCGCAAGGGACTCGGCCTCGCTGGGCTTTCGCGCAGACACGCAACGCCATTGGGTTCCTTCAGGATCGCCTGAATCGGAATCCTGCACGAGCCAGCCACCCGTCACGCTCCTGAGTTCGCGTAGGGGTGCTGCCAGTATTCCCGGATCGGCGACCACCAGGCGGAGGTTCTTCTTCGCCGCGAGGGCCGCGAGGGCCTCCTCGGAAAAGGCCGGAGCGACGACGCATTCCAGGAATATGCTACTTAGTTCCTTTGCGGCTTCCTCGTCGACAGGGGCGTTGAAGGCAACGACTCCCCCGTAGGCCGAAACCGGATCGGAGGCCAGGGCCTTTCGGAAGGCAGCGGCAGGATCGACGTCGAGGGCCAGTCCGCAGGGGCAGAGGTGCTTCACGATGGCGCAGGCTGGACGCGAAAACCTTCCCGCAGCCCTGAAGGCCGCATCAAGGTCGAGGATGTTGTTGTAGGAGAGTTCCTTCCCTGCGAGCACCCGTCCGCCCAGGGGGCCGAGCGCTGCGCCCAGGGGGCCCTGCCCGGCTGTCCCGGACCTGAACTCGCCCCGCTGATGGGGGTTCTCTCCGTAGCGCAGGCTCCGCTCGTGAAGTCCAGGCAGGCTTCCCGGAGCCTGGGCTTTCACGCCAGCCATCCCAGCCGCCCCCGCCTCGCCAGTCGCCCCCGCCTCGCCAGCCATCCAGGAGGCGATGGCCCGGTCATAGGATGCGGTGGTGGCAAAGGCAGCTGCCGCGAAGCGGCGCCGGAGAGCGTCGGGACAAGCTCCAGCTTCATAGGCCTTTGCGATTTCGTCATAGTCATCAGGATCGGCGGCGAGGGTGACCCGGCCGTGGTTCTTGGCGGCCGCACGGATGAGGGTCACGCCCCCGATGTCGACCTCCTCGATGGCCTCGGCCTCGGTTACCCCGGGCCGGGCGACGGTTTCCTCAAAGGGATAGAGGTTGACCACCACGAGGTCTATGGGCTCCCAGCC
>JBMOIK010000214.1:0-7121 GCA_049317365.1 Rectinemataceae bacterium
TGAAGGACGCATACTGGAGGAAAAAGGCCATCCCGAACATCCAGGGATCGACATCGTAGCGCCTGGCTAGTCCCGTCAGCAGCGGTGGCAAGGAGTTGGCTGAGATCGAGAAGCCGGCGATGCTCAGGATGGTTCCAGCCACCCTGGCTTTGCTCAGATCTTTCTTTGTCACCATCACGGAGCGAGGTTTTTCACTGAAGCCCGCACGATCAACTCAGGACTCAGGATGATCTGGCGATGATCGTCCTGGTTCCTCTCGATCTGGTCGAGGAGGAGGTTGATGGAAAAGTGGCCCGTCTGTTCCTTGGGTTGCTGGATGGTGGTGAGGGCGGGATCAAGGTACTTCGTGGCAAGGATGTTGTCGTAGCCGATCACGGAATACTTTCCTGGGATGCTGAAGCCGTGCTGCAGCGCCGACTCGTAGACGCCGATGGCGATGACGTCGCTGAGCGCGACTATCGCCGTAAAGTCGTCTCGCCCCACGCTGTCCTCTCCGGAGAAGATGGCGTCGAGCTGTTCACAGGTCTTTTCAATTGAGATGAAATTATGCTTGACCATCTCCTGGCGGAGTTGGAGACCATGCTCGACCAGCGTTTTTTCGTACCCCTTCCTGAAATACTTCGAGGAGGAAAGCTTCTCCGGGCCGTTGAGCAGGAGAATGCTCCGATGCCCCGCCTGGATGAGATGCTCCATCGCCAGCCTCGCTGCCTCCTCATGGTCGACGTACACGCAGTTGGTATTGGCGTTGGATGGATGGTTGTCGATGAATACCGTCTTGACATGGTCCTTGAGGAGGAGACGAATACCGGCTGATTCCTCGCTTACAGAGGAAATGATGATTCCCTCGACACCCTGGGAGATCATTGTCGAGATGTTGTTGAGTTCGAGCACTTCGTCATAGCTTGAATCTGCCAGGAGCATGGTGTAGCCCCGCTTGTTCAACACGTTGCCGATAGCTTTGTAGATTTCGGAATAGAAGGGACTCTGGAGGTCGTTGAGGATCATGCCTATGAACTTTGTCTTCCTGTTTCGCAGCCCCTTGGCGAGAATGTTGGGTCTGTAGTCGAGCTGCCTCGCAAGGGCCTTGATCTTTTCCCGGGTCTTCTCGTTGACGACAGGATCATCGTGGAGGGCTTTTGCCACAGTGGAGAAAGACACATTGGCCTTTTCGGCGATGAACTTGATGGTGACGTTCTTGGTTTTCATGAACCTATCGAGGGTAAAAAGCTAAACGAATCATAGTCTTCTCTTTACAACGTTGTCAATCGCTGATACATGTTTAGCGGTAAGTTAGAGGGTCTGCCGCAGTCTCCACGAATACTGCCTGACAGGCTCATGAAATGCGGTCTTCCCGGCTATCCGGGCTAGATCCACGACAGGGGGGGCATGCCTATGGACACAAGGATCCGGATACCTGATGAGGAGTTCGTCGCGCGCGCGGGCCAGGTGCGCACTCTGATGGCGGAGAGGGGCATCGACCTCCTTCTGGCCTACGGCAACGAGGCCGAGCCACAGTTTGTGAGGTACTTAAGCGACTACTGGCCCTCTTTTGAGACGGCTGGGGTGCTCTTGGGCATGAGTGGCGACCCGATCCTCCTCATCGGGCCAGAGAGCGCTACCTTCGCGGCCGACCGCTCGAGGGTCAGCAGGATCCTGAGGCTCCAGTCCTTCAGGGAGTCCTCGAACCCTGAATACCCCGGGGAGCGGCTCGATAGCTTCGGGGCGGCGATTGCCGAGGCCATGGGGGGCAGGAAGGCCGGCAGGGCGGCGATCGCCGGCATCAACATCGTCTCCCGCCTCGTGTTCGAGGATTTCCGGGTGGCCCTCGCGAAGCTTGGCGTCGCGGAGGTCGAAGACGGGGACGAACTCGTGATGAGACCCCGCATGCGCAAGTCCGAGGCGGAGATCGCCTGCATGCGAAAGGCCGGCGAGATCTCGCACGAGGCTATGCGCCATGTCATCGCCAATGTGAGGTCCGGAATGACCGAACTGCAGGTTCGCGGACTCGCCTGCTCGAAGATATATGAGCTCGGCGCCGAGAACGAGGCCTATCCCATGTGGGTGCTGGCCGGGGATGGCGGGGATCAGGCGATCAGCCGGGCTCGGCACAAGGTCCTCACCACGGGCGACTTGGTCCATATCGGGGTTGGAGCGAGGTACGAGGGCTACGCATCGTCGATCGGCAGGCAGGTCATCCTCGGCAAGCCCGAGGCCTGGATGCTCGATGCCATCAAGGCGGCCTATGAGGCCCACGGGGTGGTCTCTGAGCAGCTTCGTGCGGGCGGCAACGCCCGCGATGTCGCGGACGCGTACTACCAGGTCATGGGGAAGAACGGATACCGCGACTGGCTCCTCTACGGACCCTGCCACGCTACGGGCCTCATGGAAGGCGAACCTCCGTGGATTGAGGCGAATTCCGACTATCCCCTTGAGGAGAACATGACCTACTGCATCGATATCTTCATGGCAGGTCGGAGGAGGCAGGGTTTCCGTGTTGAGGACAGCGTCCGCGTGGGAAAGGCTGGGGCGGATAGCCTCACGGATTTCCCCAAGGAAATCTTCGTGGCATGACAGCTCTGGGCTTTTCCGAGTGAGAAAAAGCTTGACAGAGTTCTGGATCGGGGTATAGTGACAAATTGTTACAACGTTGTAAATCGGCTTGAAATGCCCAAATTGGTGTCCGCATCGTAGGCAGACCTATCCAATTCGGGTTTTTGGAACTGGTTGGTCGAGGCGCGGGATCGCGCCCTCGGATGAGAGATCGAAGGAGGCACGGGATGAAAAGAGTTTTGTTGGTCCTGCTGGTCTTGGCGCTGGTTGTTGGAACCGCAGTCGCGGCGCCCAAGAACGGCAAGAAGATCTTCATGTCAAATGCCTATTACACGGCTCCCTATTGCGGCCCGCTCAACAAGGGCGTGCAGCTCAAGGCCGAGGAGCTGGACTACACCATCCAGATCGTCGATGGCGAAGGCAGCGCGGACAAGCAGCTCGCGCAGTTCAAGGCCGCGGTCGCCGAGGGCTACAACGGCCTGATCTATTTCCCCGCCGACCAGGCCTCGACTCCTCCGGTCATCGAGTACCTGAACTCGACAAAGCTGCCCTACATAGTTCTGAACACGCGCGTCGATCCCGGTATCGAGTCGAAGGTGCCCTGTACTGTCGCCTCGGACGAGGTGGAGATCGGCCGCAACATCGGAAGGATGGCGGCAACCTACCTGAAGAACAAGGGCCAGATCGTCTACATCGAGGGGGCTGCGGGCGCCAGCTTTACTGTCAATGTCACGAAAGGAATCAATGAGATCTTCGCCAAGACGAGCATCAAGATCCTCAATACCCACCAGTATTCCGACTGGGACCCGGGCAAGGCCATGAAGATCATGGAGGACTTCCTGACCAAATACGGCAAGGACAAGATCAACCTGGTCGTCTGCCAGGACGGCGGGATGTTCCAGGGTGCCCTCTCGGCGATCGACGCCGCAGGTCTCAAGGGCACGCTCAAGTGCGTCGCCTCGGGCAACGACCTGATCATCAAGGAGTCTATCCTGGACGGCTCCCTCCTGGGCACCTCGATCCAGGATCCCTACATCGAGGGTGCGCTGGGCGCCACCTCGCTCGACAAGCTCATGCGGGGCCAGAAGGTGGACAAATGGGTGGTGACCCCCGGCGGCCTGTGCCTGAAGGCGGATGTGGGCAAGCACAACTGGTTCTGAAATTCTCCTCTGCGCGCGCCGTTTCATCCGCAGGCCCCGGACGGCTGGGCCAGGGTGAAACGGCATTTTTGTGATCCCAAGGAAGGAGAGCCAAGAGATGCATGAGTACGTCCTCGAGATGAAGGGCATTACCAAGACCTTTCCCGGGGTTATCGCACTTGACAAGGTCTCGCTTGGGGTGCGGAAGGGGGAGGTTCATGCCCTGATCGGCGAGAACGGTGCCGGCAAATCGACCTTGATGAAGATCCTCACGGGCATCTACCAGGCCAACGAGGGCGAGATCCACCTGGACGGAGCGAAAACCCTCATCCGGGGTGTGAAGGACGCGCAGGAAAAGGGACTCAGCATCGTTTCCCAGGAATTCAACCTGATCAACACCCTGTCCATCGCCGAGAACATCTTCCTCGGCAGGTTCAACGGCTCGGGCCTGGTCAACTGGAAGGAGCTCAACGAGACGGCGAAGAAGCTCCTGGACAAGCTGGGATTTCCTTTCAACGTGAACGCGATCGTGGGCAGGCTTGGCGCCGCGGAGAAACAGCTGGTCGAGATCGCCAAGGCCCTTTCCTTCAACGCGAGGATCATCGTCATGGACGAGCCGACCTCGTCGCTCACGAAGAACGAGGAGGAGATGCTGTTCACCATCATCCGGAAGCTCCGGGAAGACGGCATCACGACCATCTACATCTCCCACAAGCTGGAGGAGATCTTCCGCATCTGCGACACGGTGACCGTGCTCCGGGACGGCAGGGTCATCGACGCGCGGCCAGTCTCCGACGTGACCCGCGATGAGATCATCGAGAAGATGGTCGGTCGCACGGTCGACATGAACTATCCGAAGCGGTCCGTGGTTCCGGGGAAGCCGGTGATGAGGGTTGAAAAGCTCGGCCGCCGCAAGCTCCTCAAGGACATTTCCTTCGAGCTGCGCAAAGGGGAGATCCTTGGCATAGCCGGCCTCGTCGGCTCAGGGAGGACCGAGCTCGCGGAGGCGCTCTTCGGCGCCGCCAAGATCTCAGGCGGGACAATCAGCATCGGCGGGAAAAAGGTGGTGCTGCGCTCGACCCGCGACGGCAAGGACAACTCGATCGGGATGCTGACCGAGAACCGGAAGGAGACAGGGCTGGTGCTCGATTTTAGCCTGGCGAAGAACATCTCGATCACCAATCTGAAGAAGGTGGCCAATGGCATCTTCCTCGATGGCAGGAAGGAGCGGGACGCAGCCCGGAGCTTCGTCGAGAAGCTCAACATAAAGACGCCTTCGATCGGGCAGGCCATGGTCAACCTCTCCGGGGGGAACCAGCAGAAGGTCGTGCTGGCGAAATGGCTTTTCTCGGACGTCGATATCCTGATCCTCGACGAGCCGACGCGGGGGATCGATGTCGGCGCGAAGTACGAGATCTACTGCATCATGAACAAGCTCGTCGAGGAGGGGAAGTCGATCATCATGATCTCGTCCGAGCTTCCAGAGGTCCTCGGAATGAGCGATCGGATCCTGGTCATGCACCGGGGCCGGATCAACGGGGAACTGTCGGGAGAGGGTATGTCGGCGGAGCAGGTCATGCAGCGCGCCATCTGAGTGGATCGAAGGAAGAGGAAAAAGGACGATATGGGCAATCGCAGTGCAGCGGGCGGGAAGCGGCTCGCCAATGTCCTACGGAACTACGGGATACTGGTGGCGCTCATCGCCGTGATAGCGGTCACAGGCGCCATTGAGCGCAATTTCTTCACGATCGCCAACTTCATGAACATCCTGCGCCAGGTGTCGGTAATCGGCATCGTGTCCTGCGGGATGACCTATGTCATAATCGCCGGGGTCTTCGACCTGTCGGTGGGGTCGATCGTGTCCCTGGCGGGCGTGATCGCGATCACGACGATCAACGCGGGAGCCGGGGAGTATGTCGCGATCGCCTACGCCCTCCTCGTGGGCCTGGGGGTCGGAGCCTTGAACGGCATCCTCATATCCAGTATCAACGGCCGCATGGGCGAGGCCTTCATCGTCACCTATGGCATGCAGGTTGTGGTCTCGGCCCTGGCCATGTACGCCTCGGGTGGCCTGTTCATAGCGGGGAGGATCCCGAGGGGCGGGATCTACAGGGCCCTGGGGCAGGGGGTCGCGCCGATCGTGATCTTCCTCGCGATCGCCGTCATCATGCAGTTCATGCTAGTCAAGACAGTGTTCGGCAGGCAGATGTGCTTCATCGGGGGCAATATCCGCGCGGCCAAGATGTCAGGGATCCGTGTCGCTCTCAACCGGACTGCCTACTTCGCCATCTCCGGCTTCCTCGCGAGCGTTGCGGGCATCGTGCTCACCTCGAGGGTGATCTCCTCCAATCCGGCGGGGGGCCTCGGTTTCGAGACCGATGCCATAGTCGCCGTAGTGGTAGGCGGCACGAGCTTGGCAGGTGGGAAGGGAAGCATAATGGGGACGATCCTCGGTACGGTAACCATCGGCGTGCTGAGCAACGCCCTGAACATCCTGAACGTCACCGCGTACCCGCAGCTGATGATCAAGGGCGCCATCATCATCATGGCGGTCGCGTTGGACGTGTGGAACAAGCGCGTGAGGGAAAGGGAGCTCGCCAATGAAAAATCCTACGCTTGACCGGACCGCGCTGAGGAATTTCCTGTCTGAAAGCGCAGTCGTCCTCATCCTCGGGGTCTTTGTCCTCTTCATGATCGCGAGCAAGCCCTCGTTTTACACGTGGGGAAACATCGCGAACATCCTGACCGAATTCTCCGTCTACGGCATCACCGCCTGCGCGATGACAGTCGCAATCATCTGCGGGGAGTTCGACCTCTCGGCCTCCGCGGTGTTCGCGTGGTCGACCATTTTGTTCGTCAGCATGGTCAAGATGTTCGGTCTGGCCCCCGCCATGGCCATCACTATCGTGAGCGGCGCCGCGTGGGGGATCCTGAACGGATTCCTCGTCGCGAGGATGAAGATGAGTGCCTTCATCGTGACGCTCGCCACCATGACGATCGCCCAGGGCCTGGCCTTCTTCTACACCAACGGGGTGCCGATCAACACCTCGGACGAGGCACTCCTCGCGATCGGCAATTTCCGCGTCGTGGGGCTCTCCTTGACCACGCTGGTGTTCGCCGTGGTCCTGGTCCTCTTCGCCCTCGTCCTCAGGAAGACGCGGTTCGGCAGGAACATCTACGCGACCGGCGGTAACATCGAGGTCGCCCGTCTTGCGGGGATCAATGTCACCTACTACAAGTTCATCATCTTTGTGATACTCGGGGTCTGCGCCGCGCTCTCCGCAATCATGTTCAGCACGCGCATCCGGGCGGGCTCGGCTCTCTACGGGAGGGATCTGTCCCTTTACTGCGTTGCCGCGACGGTCATCGGCGGCACGAGCCTCTCCGGCGGTAACGGTGGTGTTATAAAGACACTCGTGGGGCTCCTCGTCG
>JBMOIK010000215.1:0-7102 GCA_049317365.1 Rectinemataceae bacterium
CACTCTCCTGTACCTGACATTGTACATGGTTCAAAATATAAAAATCCACTGTGACGCGGGGGAAAACCCTCTACGAAGCATGCCGACCTCGGCGGTCCCTAATCGCTGGACACACCCTGATTCCCATTGCAGTGGCGAAGCGGGTCATACCCTGCTTCGCCACCTCCGGAGGATCAAGCCTCAGGAACTCGGAACTGGTCACGATGGCACGATGGCACGATCATAGGGCTCCAGTCATGCAAGCGCACTCTCCAGAGCGCAGGAAAAGCTTCAGGCCTCTTCCCAGCCCACCACGTTCCGCTCCACCTCGTCGAATATGATTCCAATTAAGCGTATCGGCAGGCTCTGGCCATCGGAACTCAGGCGGCCCTGGTACTTGGCGCCATAGCCCTTTCGGAGGATCTGCGCCAGGGGAGCCTCGTCGCCGCTCTTGTCCAGTCCCTTCACCTTGAATTCGAAGATCCAGATGCCCTTGGGGCCGATCACGGTCAGGTCGATGCGGCCGCGGTTTGTCACGTCCTCCGGAATGACCGTGAGGCCGAGGCTCGCGAAGTAGGCGTAGACGACGCTGGCGTAAAATCCCTCATAGTGCGAAATAGTGTTGTTGCGATAGTTGTCCAGGGGGATCGAGGCGAAGAAGGCCGTGAACAGGGCCCGCAGGGCAGTGCTGTCGCCGGCTTCGAGGACATCCCGCAGGCGGTTGCGGTTGTCGCTCACTGCGGCGTCCTGCCCGTAGGCCTGGACCAGGCTCAGCCGTGAAAAGGCCGAGCGCACTTCCATGTTCGGGAAACCGAGGCGGAAGCGGGTGCCTTCGACGGGATCGGCAATGCGTTCCTTGATGGTCAGGTATCCGGTCTGGAAGAGCATCACCGGCAGACTCATGGTCTCGGGCTCGAAGCTGTCCGACAGTTCTGCGCCTATCTGCAGCGTATCGAGTTCGGGCAGGGAGCGGGGCTGCTCCCTCATCATCTTGATCAGGAAACTCGGGGTGCCGGTCTCGAACCACCAGGGGCGCAGTTCCTGCTTGTCGCAGAGCAACAGGACATCAAAGGGATTATATACACTCTCATTGCCCCAATTATAGCCATTGTACCAGGAGTGGATGGTCTGGGGCGAAAACTGTGGAATCAGGGGCGCAAAGCAGCTGTCCACATCGGCCTGGGTATAGCCGCACACGGCGCCGTACTTGCTGTCGAGGGTAAGATCGTTGAGTTGGTTCAGACCGCTGAAGACACCGGCCTTGCTGAACTTGCTCACCCCCGTCAGGAAAACAAAACGCAGGTAGGGGTCGGCATCCTTGAGCACTCCGTAGAAGCTCCGGAGCTCCGATCGCATGAGCGTGGAAAGCTCGATGTCGGGCAGGGCGTCGAGGATGGGTTTGTCGTATTCGTCGATGAGGACGACGACAGTGGTTCCAGTTTTTTCAGCTGCCGTCTTGACCAATTTGCGAAGCGCCAGCGAAGGAAGGGTCTCGTCAGGCGCAGGAAGTCCTAATTTTTGATGCACTTCCTCGATCTGGAACATGACGCTGCGATGGAGTTCGGCGATCGTGCGGTAGCTTCCAGTCCCAAAACTGATCCGGACAACCGGATGGGTCCGGCTCCAGTCCCACTGCGATTCAGGACTGTCCAGGTAGAGGCCCGCAAACAGCTCCCGACGCCCTGAGAAGGCCTGTTCCATGGTATCCAGGAGAAGGCTCTTGCCGAAGCGGCGGGGGCGGGAGAGGAAAAAAGCCCCACCCTGGCTGGCCATCCGGGCGATGAAGGAAGTCTTATCAATATAGATAAACTCCCCGGTTCTCAGCTTTTCAAAGCTCTGGATGCCGATGGGCAGCTTCTCGGATTGCATGCTGTGATTTCAGGGCTTTTCCCCCAGGTGGTCAATGTCGAGGTGAGACGACTGCTCCGGATCGCGCCATGCTGCCGGTGTTCCTGACCAGGCCCGCCGAGGGAATCGATCCCTGTGCCATGGCTGCAGTCTACATCGCCTGCACGTCTTGCAGCCGCTTGACCGCAAAGGCCTGGGCCACTATATTGTATATACAAATGAAGCCCTCCGACCATCTTCTGGACAATTGCCTCTACTTTACCGCAGGCAAGCTGCATCGGGCCCTCGAGCGCATGGCCGAGGAGTGCTTCGCCGATTCCGGCCTCTCCCCCAGCCATGCCTTCCTTATTCTGGCGGTAGAAGACAAACCCGGGATCTCCGTCGGGGAGTTGGCCCGCGTCCTCCATCTCGCGCCATCGACCCTCACGCGTTTTGTCGACAAGCTCGCGCTCGAGGGCCTGGTGGAGAGAACCAGGGAAGGCCGCTCGACGACGATCCATACGACCGGGAAGGGACGGCGGCTGCGAGCGAAGCTGGTCCTGGGCTGGCAGGACCTGTATCGCCGCTATTCCCTGGTGCTGGGCGAGAAAGCGGGCGAGGTGCTCTCGTCCCGCGTCAACGCCGCGGGGGCGGCCCTCGAAGCCCAGGAAGGCGGTGCCTAGCCCCGTCGGGATGCAGGCAGGACGGCCCAGGGTCATTCACGAGGACAATTGTTGTATATACAAGCAAAAGGAGTTTGACATGAAATGTGCGGTTATCGGAACGGGCGACGTCGGCAGGGCGATCGCGGAAAAACTGGCGTCGGAGGGGCACGAAGTGCGCTCCGCGAGCAGGACGGCGGGTGGGGGCAGGTATCCCCATGCGGAGGCGGCAGCCTGGGCCGAGGTCATCGTCAATGCCACCAAGGGCGATGCGAGCATCGAAGCGCTACGACTCGCCGGCAGGAAGAACCTCGCTGGCAAGGTCCTCATCGACGTCGCCAATCCCCTGGACTTTTCCAAGGGCATGCCGCCGACCCTCTTCGTCAAGGATGATGACAGCCTGGCGGAGCGCATCCAGCGGGAATTTCCGGAAGCACGCGTCGTCAAGACCCTCAACACGATGGCCAGCACCATCATGGTGGCTCCCGAGCTGGTCAAGGGCCAGCATTCCGTATTCATGAGCGGCAACGACAAGGATGCAAAGCGCCTCGTCGAAGGCCTCCTGCGCGCCTGGGGATGGAAGGACATCGTGGACCTCGGCGATATCACGACTGCCCGTGGCACCGAGATGCTCATGCCCCTCTGGATCCGCCTCTGGGGCGCCTTCGGGAACACGGACTTCAATTTCCATATCGCACGCTGAGCACCTTCGTGGCTTAAAAAGGAAAGCGTCATGAAAGTACAACTCGGGGCCAGGAATGTCCTCTACCCGATGCCCGTCACCCTGGTCGGCACCCTCGTGGATGGCAGGCCTTTGCGTGCCTCCCCCGCTGGCTCTCAGCCCACCGACACCAGGGAGCCGACTGCCATCGCGACATAGGCGATGGCCACGACCCAGTCCCAGGCGGGCGATGCGAGACGGTTCCCGAGAACGATGGCGCCCTCTCGTCCCTTCCTGCTCCGACGGTAGGTCGGGACGAGAAGGACGGCGACAATGACGGCGATGCCGCCTCCTGCCGTGCGCATGAAGTCCATGAAACCGCCGAGGCCGGCGAGGGAGAGGGCGAGGGGCGGGAGGGTGGCGAGGATCCAGGCCGGAAAGCGACCGAGACCGAGGCGCTCGCGGACAATGTCGGAGAGGGCCATGGAGATGGACCAGAAGGAGGTAAGCATCGCCAGGATCACGAAGGCGGCACCGATGATTTCCGCGATCGGACCGAGGGCCTTCGACCAGCCCACTGTGGCGATTGCGGTCGGCTCGGAACTGAGAAGGAGGGAGAGCGTGGTAACGACGAGCATGATGCCAAAATTGATGCCGAGGCCGGCGGCGACAACCTTGCCGATGAGCTTGGGCCGATCCATGAGCCCCTTGACGGCCTGGGGAATCGAGAAAAAGGCGGCAAAACAGAACATCGCCATGCCGTAGAGGGCCAGGATGCGCGTCGCATCGGGGGAGGGCGTCTGCACAGGCACTGCAGGGCCTGTCGAGGCGAGCTTCACTGCCGAGAAAGCGACGAGGCCGGCGAAAAGGACGGCCATGGCGATAACCGACCATTTTTCGGCAATCCCGAGCACCTTGAGCCCGAAAATTGCCACCGCCGCTGCGGCGACATAGAAGGCAATGGCTCCCCAGGGGGCAGGGAGACCGACGCTTGCCAGGACCTCTCCCCCGCCCGAGACGTAGGCCGCGAGGTTCGCGAGAAAAACGACTCCGAGTACCACAAAGAAGAACCAGGTGAGGCCAGCGCCGATCTTTCCCTTGAAGAGGTGCTTCCTGAACAGCTCGATGATCTGGAGCCTGCCCCCGTCCGCCGCAGTGAGCTCGGCTATCATCAGGTGGAGGGCGAGGCTCAGGGCGTAGGCGGCCACAAGCACCACGAGTGAAGGCAGGATGCCGTTCAGGGAAACGAACCAGGGGAGGGCAAGTATGCCCCCACCGATGCCGTAGCCTGCGATGATGCTCGCAGCCTCCAGAAAAGTCAGGCGCACCGCGCCTTCCGATCCATCGCTTGAACTCACATGGTCCTCCTTCTGGCGGCCAGTGCCGCAGCGACAAAGCCCGCGAGTCCGGGGGGCGGGGCAGCGAGGGGCTTCCCGTCCTTCCAGGTTGCGATGGCCCTGATTTCATGAATCTTGTCTACGGGCGTCTCGAAGGGGTCGCGGTCGAGGAGGGCGAGGTCGGCGACCTTGCCCACCTCGATAGTCCCCGCCTCGCCCTCGTCAAAGGCCGCATAGGCTCCGCCAAAGGTCGCGGCGCGCAGGGCTTCGAAGACGGAAAGCCGCTCCGAGGCGACCGGGTGCTCGACTGCGCCCGCCACCTGCACAAAGGGCTCGATGGGCTGCACGGGCGAGTCACTCGAGAGCGCGGGAATGGCCCCCGCTTCGAGAAGCGAACGGAGCGGGGTGAAGAGCCTCCGGGTCTCCTCATCGAAGCCATGCTCGTAGGAATGCACGAAGCGGGCGTCGAACCAGGCGAAGCCTGGCTGCACCGGCGTGACGAGCCCCAGCTTCCCCGCGCGCTCGACCTGGTCGGGCCGGGGGAACTCGAAGTGCTCGATCCGGTGTCGCCTCTCCCTCGCCCGAGGGCCCTCGTCCGCGAGGAGGCGCTCGAGGGCCAGGAGGGCGGACTCGATGCCGCGCGGACCGATGGCGTGGGTGGAAATCTGGTAGCCCGCACGATGGAAGGGCTCCATCAGGGCGAAGGCCTCTTCGGCTGTCCGGTAGAGCTTGCCCCTAGCTCCATGGTCGAGATAGGGCCGGTCGAAGGCCGCTGTGCGCGAGGATATCGAGCCGTCCATTTCCCAGGCGACGCAGCCACCTACCCGCTTCCTCGTCATGAGGCCCGCGCGCCGCGCCACGCGCTGCAGGCCCGTATACTGCAGGTAGAGCCTGAGCCCGATGGGAAGCCGCGGCCCCGCCAGCGCCAGGACATCCACCGTGGGATCGGGTCCCTCATCGCTGAAGCCCTCGAGGCAGTGGATCCGCGCGACACCAGCCGAAGCGGCCTCCATGACAAGTCCGGATATGCCCCGCGCAAGGTCGGCGATCGTGATGCCGGACATAGCTCCATTCTGGATCTTGCCCATGTTCGTCTCGTGCGCCTCGCCTGAGAGGACACCGTCTTCGGCGAAGGCTTCGAGGCCGAGGCGCTTCAGGGCAATGGTCGTGAAGGAACTCGAGTGTCCGTCGTGGGAGATGATGCCGACCTCGCGACCCGGGAGCCAGGAATCGAGCTCAGTGGCACGGGGCAGCCTTCTTTCCGCAAGGGCGCCAATGCAGAGCCCGAAGCCGAAGATAAGGCCGCGCGGTCGCCTTTCGGCAGCCTCGACAAGGAGGGCGCGAAGCTCGTCGAGGCAATCCGGCCTGAGTTTCCCGCCCTCCACCCGGGCGAGTCTCAGGCCTGCCACCTTGAGGAGGGCAGCGGGCATGAAGTGGACGTGGGAGTCGGTAAAGGCAGGAATGGCTGCGACACCCGGAAGCTCCAGGGTCTCGATCCCGGCTGGAAGGGGGGCTCCTGATGCAAAGGTCTGGACGACCAGGCCGTCTCGATCCACGCCGATGGCCGCATAGGCTTCGCCCTGCCGGGCAAGTCCGTGGATGCGGCCGCGAAGAATCCTCATGATTCGCATCAGCGGACGATAGTTCACAATCCTATTCTGTCAAGCGAAATATTCAATATTCGTCACATATGTTACTACATGGCGCCGCAAAGGCTTCACCAGCTTCAGGCCTCTTCCCAGCCCACGACGTTCCGCTCCACCTCGTCGAATATGATTCCAATTAGTCGTATCGGCAGGCCCTGTCCGTCGGCCATCAGGCGGCCCTGGTACTTGGCGGCATAGCCCTTGCGGAGGATCTGCGCCAGGGGGGCCTCGTCGCCGCCCTTGTCCATGCCCTTGGGGCCGATCACGGTCAGGTCGATGCGACCGCGGTTTGTCACGTCCTCCGGAATGACCGTGAGGCCGAGGCTCGCGAAGTAGGCATACACCACGCTGGCGTAAAAGCCCTCATAATGCGAAATAGTGTTGTTGCGATAGTTGTCCAGGGGGATGGAGGCGAAGAAGGCGGTGAACAAGGCGCGAAAGGAAAAACGCCCCACCCTGGCTGGCCATCCGGGCGATGAAGGGGGTCTTGTCTATATAGACATACCCGCCGGTTCTCAGCTTTTCAAAGCTCTGGATGCCGATGGGCAGCTTGGCCGATTGCATGCCGTGATTCTAGGCCTGTGCCCCCAGGGGGTCAATGCAGCCATGACTACACTTCCACCTCGCTTTCAATGGACAGGGTCATGAGCCCAACCTTGTCGATCACGCCAAGCTTCTTATAGACATGGGAGAGGGTATTCCTGACCGTCGATTCGGAAACCGAGTATTCCAGGGCGATGTGCTTGACGCTTTTGCCCCTGATGAAAGCGATGGCATACAGGGCTTCGATTTCCGCCAGCCCCCTGGAGCTCAATGAGACCCTGGGCTTTTTTCGCCGGTCGGAGTTGCGCCTTTCGCGCTGAAGCCGTGCGGCCATGGGGATGCACAGCGTGAAACCCATGATGCCGACAAGCGCAAAGGCAAGGATGATCCACGAGTCATATTTCGAAGGTATGAAATTGTCATTCCCCATGTCGAGGAAGGCAAACA
>JBMOIK010000216.1:0-7006 GCA_049317365.1 Rectinemataceae bacterium
GGGCTTCATGGCCACGCGGCAGACGAGCTCGTTCCCGTTGGTGATGCCGCCGTTCACGCCGCCCGCCCCGTTTTTGGAGGTTGTTCCCGTAATTGTGATGATCGGGTCGTTATGCAGGCTGCCGCGCATGGCTGCGGCTGCGAAGCCGTCTCCGAACTCCACACCGCGAACGCCCGGCACCGAGAAGAGGGCGTGGGAGGCGAGGGCCTCGACACCGGAGAAGAAGGGATCCCCGAGGCCTGCCTTGAGGCCCCGCACGCGGAGCTCCACGAGCCCGCCGATCGAGTCTCCTGCCAGCGCGGCCTCCTCTGCCGCCAGGGCAACATCCTCGCGGCCGCCTGCAGACAGGAGCCTCGTGGAAAAGGTGACGCCAGAGAGGAGACGCTTCGCTATCGCGCCAGCGGCCACGAGGCCCGCTGTGATCCGCCCGGAGAAGTGTCCCGAGCCCCGGGGATCGCTGTGGCCGCGGTAGCGGAGCATCGAAGTGAAATCCGCATGGCCGGGTCGCGGTACCTTCGCGAAGGCGGAGTAGTCGGCCGAGCGCGTGTCGGAGTTGCGGAACAGGATGTGGAGGGGGCTGCCGCTAGTGTGGCCGCGGTAGAGGCCCGAAAGGATTTCGGGGATGTCCGCCTCGTGCCGGGGCGTGGTCCCACCGGCTCCCGCGCGCCGTCGCGCGAGGTCGGGTTCGAGGTCCTCCGCCGACAAGGGGAGCCCAGGAGGGCAGCCGTCCACGATGACCCCCACCGCGCTTCCGTGCGATTCGCCGTAGATCTCGACGCGGAAGGCCGTACCGAGGGCATTCACGGAAGACTCTTCATATGTGTCACGAGTTCGCCCACAGCGATCCGCTGCTCGACACAGGCACCGAAGCCCGCGTCGGCGCCGGCGGGGAAGGCGATGGGCAGCTCGCTGCCGGCGCGCTTCTTGTCGGCGGCGAGGGCTTCCGCCGCGAGGGCGCGTCCCTGCCCGTCATCGGGTCTTCCGGCCAGGGCGAAGGCCGCGGCCATCGAGGCAGGCAGTTTCCAGGCTGAAAGCAGGCCCAGGATGCGCGTGAGGGTCGCGCTGTCCACGTGGCCCAGGATGACGCCGAGTCGGGCCTCGGAGGCGAGGCCCGCGGCGACGGCGTGGCCGTGCGGGATGCCGAGGATCGCTTCGAGTGAATGCCCGATGCTGTGGCCGAGGTTGAGGAGGCGGCGCTCGCCGGACTCGCGCTCGTCCCTCGAGACGATGCCAGCCTTGATCTCTATGGAACCGAAGACGAGGGCCTCGAGGGCTGCCCGGCCAGCGGCGGTGGAGGCACGGGGACGGATTCCCCCCAGGCCCTCCACGAGGCTGGCGTAGGTTCCGCCCGCGAGGACGGCGTGCTTGATGGCCTCGGCCATGCCGGAGGCGAACTGGAGCTCATCGAGGCTGTCGAGGAAGGCCACGTCGCAATGGACGCGCCTGGGCTGGGAAAAGGTACCTACCAGGTTCTTCCGGCCACGGAAGTCGATGCCTGTCTTTCCACCCACCGAGGCATCGACCATGGCCAGGAGGGTCGTGGGTGCATACTCGAAGGGAAGGCCCCGCATCCAGGTGGATGACGCAAGGCCCGCAAGGTCTGAGGTCGAGCCTCCACCCACAGCCAGGACCATCGAGGATCGGTCGAGTCCCAGTTCGAGGAAGGACTCCCAGACCGCTTCGAGGGATTCGAGGGACTTGGCCGATTCCCCCCTCGGAACCTCTATCCTGGGACCGGGGGGAAGGAGCCCGCCGAAGACCCGGAACACCAGGGAATCGGCGATGATCGCGGCGGGGGCGGACCCTGAAAAGGCCTTTCCGGCCTCGAAGGGACCAATACTGATCTTCGAGGACGAGGCACCGCCGGCTACGAGGAGCTCAAGCTCAGGCACGCGGTGCCCTGGATCTGGATTGCACGGGCCCGGACTTGTCTTGCGCCGCAAGGATATGCCCGGGATCTGCGTTGAGTTCGGCCATGAAGGCGCGGAGCCGCCGGATCTTGTCCATGAGCCGCATGAAGGCTTCGGGCGTGAGCTGCTGGGCCTTGTCGCTCATCGCGTTGGGCGGGTCGATGTGGACCTCGATCTCCAGGCCGTCAGCCCCGGCTGCCACGGCCGCAAGGCTCATCGGCTCGATCATCTCGAGGATGCCTGTCCCGTGCGATGGATCGATGATGACGGGAAGGTGGCTGTTGAGTTTCACCGCCGGTATCATCGACAGGTCGAGGGTGTTTCGGGTGTAGGTCTCGAAGGTGCGGATGCCGCGCTCGCAGAGGATGACACCAGGGTTCCCCTCGGCGAGGATGTATTCAGCGCAATTGAGCCATTCTTCGAAGGTTGCGTGCATGCCCCGCTTGAGGAGGATCGGCCGTCCGGATTTTCCCGCTTCCCGGAGGAGCGAGAAATTCTGCATGTTCCGCGCGCCGATCTGGAGGATGTCGGCGTACTCGCCGACCCAGGACACGTCGCGGGTGTCGATGACCTCGGTGACGATCGGCAGGCCCGTCTCGCGGCGCGCCTTCTCGAGTATCTTGAGGCCCTTGAGTCCAAGGCCCTGGAAGGCGTAGGGCGAGGTCCGTGGCTTGAAGGCCCCGCCTCGGAGCATTGTGGCCCCGGCTTCCTTGACGGCCACCGCCGTCCGGATGGTCTGGTCCTCGCTCTCGACGGAGCAGGGACCGGCGATGACCGTGAATACCTCACCGACGCGCACACCTGCGACCTCGACGACACTGCGGCCTTCCATCGCCAGGTTTCCGGCAAGCCTGAGATCTTTCATGCGGGCACCCTTCCTGCGCAGCCCGCGCTCACGCGATGCCTGACTGTGTTGCTGTCGATCATGGTTGGCGATGGTATACATCACTATGGAGAGAGTCAATCGCCGTGCCTAACGGCATGCTGAGTCTTCCTTCGCGTTGTTTTCACAGCTGAGGTCTCCGAAAGCCTTCCCGAGCGCAGGTTTTCCCGCTAGAGGATTTTCAGCGCCCGAGGGGAATTTCATTAGTAGAAACATCATTTCATTAATCGCTTTTCAGAATCGGGCCGACAAAGGTGAAATCTTCGATTTTTCTGAAAAATTGAATCGAATTCCTCGCGCGGGATTCGTGACAAGGCCCTTGTCCATGCTAGGGTCAGCACTGACGTCGATGCCGGAAGGTCCGACGGGCGGGCCCGCCTTGCGTGGCCAGGAAACAGATCGGGTCGTGATGGAAAGGTGTCCATGGATCGTTTTGTGCTCTCGGCGCTTGTCCAAAACAATGCCGGCGTACTCAGCCGGGTTTCGGGGCTTTTCAGTCGCCGGGGTTTCAACATCGACAGCCTCACCGTCGGAGAGACATCGGACGCTAGACTTTCGCGCATGACGATCGTCGCCCAGGGTGACGAGGCCAGGCTCGAGCAGGTCGAGAAACAGCTTGCCAAGCTCATCGAGGTAGTGGCTGTCCATCGCCTTGACGCGAACCGCTCCGTGTGCAGGGAAATTGCCCTCGTGAAGGTCAAGGCCAGCTCTGAAACCCGCGCTTCCATCATACAGATCGCCGACGTCTTCCGTGCGCGCGTCGTCGATGTCGCTTCGGAAAGCCTTATTGTCGAAGTGACCGGGGACCAGGGCAAGGTCGATGGGCTCATCGAGCTTCTCGATCCCTATGGCATCCTCGAACTCGCCCGCACCGGAATCGCGGCCCTTGGCCGCGGCCCCCTCGTACTCTCCCTTATTTAGCCGCCTCCGGCCCGTTCGCGGGTTGCGGGGGCGGCAAAAAGACTCACCTTAGGTCGCGCGATGCTGGGAAAACGGCTTCGCGGAAGGAGTGGCATAGCCATGGCAATTATGTACTACGAGAAGGATTGCGATCGGGCCGCGCTGGCTGGACGCAAGGTCGCAGTGATCGGCTACGGGAGCCAGGGCCACGCCCACGCTCTCAACCTGAAGGAGTCCGGCTTCGATGTTGTCGTCGGGCTCTACGAGGGTTCGCCGAGCTGGAAGAAGGCCGAGGAGGCCGGACTCAAGGTCATGACCGCTGCCGACGCGGCCAAGGCCGCCGACATGATCATGATCCTGATCAACGACGAGAAGCAGGCGAAGATGTACGCCCAGGACATCGCACCAGCCATGAAGGCGGGGAAGACCCTCGCCTTCGCCCACGGTTTCAACATCCACTTCAGGCAGATCCAGCCTCCCGCCGAAGTCGATGTGGTGATGATCGCCCCCAAGGGTCCGGGCCACACGGTCCGGAGCCAGTACCAGGAAGGGAAGGGCGTGCCCTGCCTCGTCGCCGTCCAGCAGGATGCGAGTGGCACGGCGAAACAGAAGGCCCTGGCCTATGCTGCAGGCATCGGCGGCGCCCGCGCGGGAGTCCTGGAGACGACTTTCAAGGAAGAGACAGAGACCGACCTCTTCGGCGAGCAGGCCGTCCTCTGTGGTGGCGTGACTGCCCTCATGAAGGCCGGTTTCGAAACCCTCGTCGAGGCAGGCTACCAGCCGGAGAGCGCCTATTTCGAATGCGTCCACGAGATGAAGCTCATCATCGACCTGGTCGTGCAGAAGGGCATATCCTTCATGCGCTACTCGATCTCCGACACCGCCGAGTACGGCGACTACTCTGTCGGCAAGCGCATCGTCACGGACGAGACCAAGAAGGAGATGAAGAAGGTCCTCGGAGAGATCCAGGACGGAACCTTCGCCCGCAACTGGATCCTCGAGAACCAGGCCAACAGGCCCTACTTCAACCGCATGCGCGAGATCAACGCCGCACACCAGGTGGAGAAGGTCGGCACCGAGCTCCGGAAGATGATGAGCTGGAACAAGGACGAGAAGAAGTAATAGTTAGTATCATCGACGGCGCTGCGGGGTCTGTTTTTTCCCGCGCCGCCGCGGTGCAGCACAGTCGGGGCGGCGGCTTTCAGGCCCCGGCCGTGATGCGGGGCCTGCCGGTTCCGCGAGGGAGTATGGCATGCGGAGAATCACGATTTTCGACACGACGCTGCGCGATGGCGAGCAGGCCCCTGGCTGCAGCATGAACCTCGCCGAGAAGCTTGACCTCGCCAGGCAGCTGGCCAGGCTCGGTGTCGATGTCATCGAGGCCGGTTTCGCCATCTCGAGTCCGGGTGATTTCGCTTCGGTCCGCGAGATCGCGACCGCGGTGCGCGGGCCGATCATCGCGAGCCTCGCCAGGGCCCTCGAGAAGGATATCGACGCCGCCTGGGACGCCATCAGGGTAGCCGAGCGGCCGAGAATCCATGTCTTCCTCGCCACCTCGGCGGTTCATATGGAATACAAGCTCAAGATGAAAAGCGAAGAGGTGTTCGCACAGGCCGTGGCGATGGTGCGCCACGCCAGGAAGCTCTGTGGGGACGTGGAGTTCTCCGCCGAGGATGCCTCGCGCTCCGACCCGGCCTTCCTTTGCCGCATCTTCGAGGCGGTGATCGAAGCAGGCGCAACGACCATCAATGTTCCCGACACGGTCGGCTACGCGATTCCTGATGAATATGCCGCGCTCATCCGGCGGATCAGGGAGGGCGTGCCCAATATCTCGAAGGCCAGGATCTCGGTGCACTGCCACAACGACCTCGGTCTGGCTGTCGCGAACAGCCTTGCCGCTATCGCTGCCGGTGCAGACCAGGTGGAGTGCACGATCAACGGCATCGGCGAGCGTGCGGGCAACGCCGCCCTCGAGGAGATCGCGATGGCCATCCGCACGAGGTCCGAGCAGTTCGGCGTGACAACGGGCCTCGACACGACACAGATCCACGCGGCGAGTACCCTTGTTTCAGCCGTCACCGGAGTGCGTGTCCAGCCCAACAAGGCCGTCGTCGGAGAGAATGCCTTCGCCCACGAGGCAGGCATCCACCAGCACGGTGTCCTGGCCAACCGGGCCACCTACGAGATCATGACACCTGAGTCCATCGGGCTGCCGCGCAACCGGATGGTACTCGGCAAGCATTCCGGCAGGCACGCCTTCGACGACCGGCTTGTGGAACTCGGCTTCCAGATCGATTCAGCGACCGCCACACGGCTTTTCGCGGAGTTCAAGGACCTCGCTGACAAGAAGAAGACGGTGAGCGACCCGGACATCGAGGCCATGGTGCGAGGCATCCAGACCCAGGTCCCCGAGGTCTACCGCCTCGAGCGCTTTACGATCAATTCGGGTTCGAGCATCACTGCGACAAGCACCGTGCGCCTCGTCCATCGCGACGGGGGGGATTCGGAGCGTGTCGCCGTGGGCGACGGGCCCATCGACGCCTCGTTCAAGGCAATTGACAAGATCGTCGGAAAGAAGATTGTGCTCGAGAATTTCGACCTCTCCGCCGTCACAGGCGGCAAGGATGCGCAGGGCGAAGCCCGGGTGCGCATCGAGCATGGTGGCCGCCGCTACAACGGACGGGGCCTGTCCACCGATATCGTGGAAGCCAGCGTGAGGGCATATCTCTCGGCCATCAACGTACTCGAGAACGAGGAAGGAAGCAGCGATGGATTGCATCGAGATTCTTGATTCGACCCTGCGCGATGGAGCGCAGGGGGAGGGCATCAGCTTTTCGGTCGCCGACAAGCTCGAGGTAGTCCGGACCCTCGACGGGCTGGGCGTGGACATAATCGAAGCTGGAAATCCTGCCTCGAATCCCAAGGACCTCGACTTCTTTGCCGAGGTCAAGGCCCTGAAGCTCGTGAACTCGCGGCTCGCCGCCTTCGGTTCCACCAGGAGGAAGGGCGAGCGCGCCTCCGAGGACCCTGGCCTTAAGAGCCTCCTCTCCGCCGATACGGGGACGGTCGTCATATTCGGGAAGAGCTGGGACTTCCACGCTACCCGGATCCTCGGCGCGACCCTCGACGAGAACCTCCTGATGATCGAGGAATCCATCGCCTTCATGAAGGCTTCGGGTAGGCGGGTTATCTATGATGCGGAGCATTTCTTCGACGGCTACACCGCCAACCCCGAGTACGCCATCCGTAGCGTCGCGGCAGCGGCCAGGGGCGGGGCTGAGTGCCTCGTGCTCTGTGACACCAATGGCGGAAC
>JBMOIK010000217.1:0-7001 GCA_049317365.1 Rectinemataceae bacterium
ATGATCGCTCGTATAGTTACTGTTGGAATCGGGGTCGACGATAAACATCGGCTTCCCGGAGCCGCTCATGCCCATGGCCTGGTCCCAGGCATAGGTGGTTCCGAAGGTAGAACCCTGGATGGATGTCCAGGCGCTGCCATTGTATTTGTAGATATAGGTCACGTTCGAACCGGATGCGCTGCCATTGACGCTTCCATCCAAGGAGGTGCCGAGATACACGGTATTGGCCGCGTCAATCGCCATAGCGATCGTGTTGTTGGAACTGGCCGAGGGAAGACTGGCAGAACTTGTGTCCGTCCAGGCGCCGGATGCGTATTTCAACACCCTTATTATACTAGAGCCTGAAGTGGGAATGCCAAGGTAAATCTTCCCCGTGGCATCGATCTGCATGTCTGAGTAGCCGATCCCGTACATTGATGTGGTACCGATGAGCGTTTTCATTCCTGCCAAATCCAGCTCGTTCCAGGCAGTCCCGTCGTATTTCTTTACAACCGGGTATTGCAGAATTGTAGAGGCGCCGCCTTCCGTCATGAGGACGGGCTTTTTGTCGACGGGATCCACTGCAATAAGCGCGTTGCCTACCGAGTTCTTGCCTGCCAAACCAAAGCCAGTACCGATGACGCTCCACGCGGTCCCATTGTATTTCGCCACGTTGACGGTATAGTCGGCAAGTCCATAGGCTAAGTAGAGATTTCCGTCGATGTCCTGGGCCAAGTCCAGGATGCTGCACTTCGTGTCGTTGAAACCGGTAACACCCGAGGTATCGACGCTCGTCCATCCCGCAACAAGGGCTGTCCATTTTGCGTACACAGTAAGGCTGGCGCTCACGGTCGTTGTGGCGAGAAACTGGGTTCCGCCCCCATCGGCGGCGGTATACCAGCCACCGAAGGTATAGCCCGTCCTGGCAGGATCGGTAGGCAGGGCAAGGACCGTTGTAGCCGGAGAGCTGACGGTCTTGGTCGCTGGACTGGCGGCGGTGGTCGCGCTTTGGCCGTCGAAGGTTACAGTATAGCCGGCAAGGGCTGTGGCTGTCCATTTTGCGTACACAGTAAGGTTGGCGCTCACGGTCGTTGTGGCGGTGAACTGGGTTCCACCCCCGTCGGCGGCGGTATACCAGCCACCGAAGGTGTAGCCCGTCCTGACAGGATCGGTGGGCAGGGCATCGACCGTCGTAGCCGGAGAGCTGACAGTCTTGGTCGCTGGACTGGCGGCGGTGGTCGCGCTTTGGCTGTCGAAGGTCAGGGTATAGGTCCCGCCAGCGGTCGGCGAGGGACATCCAAGAAGCAATAAACTCAAAACGGAAATCAACACGAAAGAGGAAAACATGAAAAACCTTTCCCGCACTTTCATAGTAGCTCCTCAATGAGATGATGGGTTCGCGAACTTTCCACCAGCAAAACATCCTTGAATCGAGAGTACAGATAGCCATCCTTGATCCAGGAAGCCACTATCGACTCCCGGAACCTGCCCTTCTGCCCCTCATTCATTCTGCCGTCGATATGAATACAGAGCCCAATAGTGCTGAATCCTAAGCGCTGCACATTCGAAATGCAAATTTCGCTCACTTCTTTTCCGCTACTTCCGCCCATCCCACTCTCTTGTTTTGGTATGCATGGTCTCATCCCTCCCTGTTGTGCCCGAGCCGGCGTTCGCCCCTGACATGCCCGCCTATCAGTCTCATGACAGGAGCGACCTCCAACGTCTTTCCCACGAACGCTTTCCCGCCTTTGAAAATGCCTACGATGAGAAATTCGCCGCCGACTTCGGCCGATTTCGCCTCCCGCTGATTCCGACGCAGCAGCTGCGAAGGCAGCACCAATGTCCGTGCCATATGAGTGGATGACCTCAACTGTCCAAAGGAAGGTGGGTTTGGCGGTTCGCATAAGGTCAAAGCCGCTGACAGACTTCAGAAAAACCGGTTCCTTGTACTTTCCTGCGTTACCGCGCCGGACCGCGTTGGGGAAGGCGATCTGGACCAGAGGACATTCCAGGCACTATTCGGCTCGTGGAATGCCGTGCCCGTAGACCTCAGGCCTTCCGGCGAAACAGTTCAGCGGACCCTGCCGTTGCAGTTTGAGTTGACTACTGGTCCCCTGAGAATCCTTGAACAAACTCGGGGGTCAGACCCCAGGGTTTCGTCATTGACAAGGCTACCCTCCTGGTTGAAAACTGCCAGAGAGCCTTTGCATGTCAGACCAGCGACGGGCTGGATCGATTTTTGTCGAAACCGGCTCCAACGGCAGGCTGAAGGAAAATGCGGTACCCATTCCTTTGGCCGATTCCAGGTACAATTCACTGCCAAGCAGTTTCAGGAAACTCTTGCTGATAAAGAGGCCAAGGCCGCTTCCTTCATAACCACGGCTATTCGTCACATCTTCCTGCGTGAAGGGGTCGAACATGAGCTTGCGAAACTCATGGGCTACTCCAATGCCGGTATCATTGACGAAAAACTCCATCGCGCTGGAAGTCACTGAATACCCAAAGGCTATTGATCCATGGCTTGTGAACTTGATCGAATTGTCCAACAGGCAGGACAGGGTCTTCCTCAATAGCTGCGAATCGGTGTTCAGGATACCGTTGTCCCCGCCATCGGGGAGGACGAGCCTTAGGTCCAATTGCTTAAGGTCGCAAATATTCTGGTATTTAGCGCTCATTTCCTCCAAAAGGCCATTCACTTTGACCGGCTTGAAGACCGCATGGATGCTACCTGCCGCAATGAGCGAAACATCGATATAGTCAGCTATGGTATTAATGAGTCGGCTGCCAGATGCTTCAATATATTGATTATACTGCTGCCGGACTTCCGAAGTCAGTCCCGGATCATTGAGCAGGTTCCCAAAGCCCATGATGCCATTGAGCGGGGTGCGAACCTCATGTGAAATGGTATTGATAAATGCGGTTTTCATCCGGTTGCTGGCTTCAGCCTGTGCGAGGGCCTCCCTAAGCTCGACTTCAGCCTGTCTGCGTTGCGTGACGTCCCTGAAAAAGCCCACGATGCACTTCTGCCCACCGATTATCATGGTATTCGCAGCAATATCCGAATAGAATACTTCCCCGTCTTTCTTCAGACATGGAATGTTTTCAGATTGGCTCTTTTCTCCATTCATCAAACCTTCAAATTCCAAAAGGGCTTCTTCGAGGGCGTAGCCCGGATGAATCGCAGAAATATTCATCATTTTCAGTTCAAATTCGGAATATCCAAGCAATTTGCATTGCATGGGATTGGCAAACAATATACTTTTGCTTTCAGCATCGACAATCATGATCCCATCGGGGCTTCCCTGGAATATGGAACGAAACCTGCTTTCTGAATCATCCAATTTGACCTTTTCAGCCCTTCTTTGCTCTGTAATGTCCCACTTCGTGCCAATCATGCGCGTGGCCCTGCCGGAGACGATATCGCGCTGGACCAAGGCAAGTGTCCTGATGCAACGAATGGCGCCATTTGGCCAGACAATCCTGTATTCGGTATCATATTCATGTTCACCGCGTATCGCCATTTCGATTTCCCTATTGACGCGCTCCTTGTCCTCGGGATGGATGGCAGCGAGCCAATATTCATATGATCCTTTGAAATCATGCTTGTCGATTCCATAGAGGTCCATTATCTGATCGTCCCACCCAAGCATATTCTTGCCAATGTCATAGTCCCATAGCCCTACGCCCCCTGCGCGGGTTGCCAATGCTAGTTGGGCAGATATAAATTCCATGTTCTCTTTGATTTGCATGCTGGCAGTGATATCCCTGTTGCTCACCCGGCGGCCTTCGTAATTCCCTTTATCGTCAGAAACTGGTCTGCTCAGATGTCCGATATGGGCTATTGAACCATCTTTCTTGAGGATTCGGAACACATATTCATCTATCTCATGCCTATGTTCCCGGGACTCTATATATGCGGAATGATCAGCATACAGCCTTGCATCTCCAGGATGGACTATGCTTTCCAGCAGTGATCGATCGGATAAGAACTCTTCACTTCTATAACCGCTGATCCTTTCGCAGGAAGGTGAAATATAGATGATCTGGCCATCAGCCTCGACCCAGTATTCCCAGTCATTGGTAAAATCCGCTACCTTCCTGAATTTGGTTTCACTCTTTCTCAATGCTTCCGTAGCCTGACTCAACTCAGTGACGTCCATGATGAAGCCATGCCACAATACAGATCCATCCTCCTCCTTCAGCGGCATCGCGTTGCTGTAATGTGTCCGGATCGTGCCATCATTGAACTTCACCCGGTATTCATGTTGCCACGGAGAGAGATCCCGTGCCGAGGTCAGTATGGAATCGAGAATTCCCGCACGGTCATCAGGATGATATTTTTCGATTACTGCTGATGCATCTTCACGGACTTCTTCGGGGCTCACCCTGTATATTTCCTTGATGGCATCGCTGGTATAGGGAAAACAGGAACTGCCATCGGGGCGCAGCCGATATTGATAGACGACTCCTGGCAGGAGGCCAGCGATTTTTCGCTGATAATCCTGTTCAAGAGCGAGCTCCTTATTGGCAATGATCAGTTCACCAGCTCGTTTTGATTTCTCTTCGTTCTGAAAGGCGAGCTCCTTGTTGGCAAGGATGAGCTCGGCCGCGCGCTTTGCCTTTTCTTCGATCTGAAACGCGAGCTCCTTATTCGCAATGATCAGCTCAGCTGCCCGTTTTGCCTTTTCTTCAAACTGAAAGGCAAGTTCCTTATTGGCAAGGAGAAGTTCGTCGGTGCGTTTTGCTTTCTCATTGTTCTGAAAAGCAAGCTCTTGAAGGAGTTTGAGCATTTCGGCTTCTGATTTGTCTTTTGGCAACGCTTCGGCCTTTCGGCGCAGGCTTTTTTTGCCTTCGTCTTTTTCCATCGCGACGCTTCCTTACGAGAGGCATAGTCCTCACAGCGTAGAACCTAAAGGCAGAGAGTCGCTGGAAGTATATTTCAATTTTCAGAACTGCGGTTGCCAATACCGATTCGGAACGGCCGAATATCTGCGTAGGGGACGATATTTCATGATAATGTTCTATCACATATATGCAATTTGGGACTCTGATTTCTTTATGGGCATGCCATGAGGATTAAGCCTTCAAAACCGAAGCCTATGCGCGAAGGCAGTCTCATTCCCCATACAGCTCGGTAAGCAGTCTCCTCATGGCTGCTGCCGTACCTTCGTCCAGGCTGCGAGCCGATCACCGACCTGTGCAACACTGATGAAAATCCTTGGGGTCAGACCCTGGGGTCATCATTTCGAGATGGTCCAGCACTGTCGTGTCGACCTGGGTGATCAGCTTTTTTGCCGGGCGAGGGTCCTACTGGGCATTTTGTCCCGAAATTCCCGGGGCAAACGGTCAGGGCGAAACGGTAGACGATGGCAGGGAGTGCTTGCGAGCTCTAGCCTTTCAAGCAGCCCTCGGCGGCGTGTTACGAGGCTGTGTCGGATCTTGGTTTTCTTCGCGCTGCAGTGCGATAGGCGACCGCATCTTCCCGCCTGTCAACAGCGAGCACGAGCACCACCAGCAGCCCATCATCGACTGCGTAAATCAGGCGATACTCCTGCTTGCGCAGTTTGATCTTGTAACAGTTGGTTCGTTCGCCCTTGAGTTCGGAGCCGGGGACCCTCGGTTCGATCAGTCGCTTTTTGAGGAGCTTCCGGAACACTTCCTTGACCGATCCGTCGAGCGCGCGCCACTCCCCAAGCGCTGCGGGAACGAAATTCAGCGAGTATGGCTTTGCAGAATTTTTGAGACCTTCAGACGGTATCAATATCCACCTCAACAGCCTTGTCTCTTTCGGCGAGGCGAGTTCGAAGAAGAGGCGTGATTCGCAGATCCGCGAGATCCTCGAGCATGGTCTCGAAGAGTCCCGGTTCGATGAGGTAAAAAGCCGCCTTGTTATGATTGAGAACCGCGACCGGCCTATCCCCGGCTTCACGGAGGACCTTGGCCGGATTCTTCTTGAAATCGGACATGCTTATGGTTAAGTCGGTCAAGAGCGTTTCCACATCAGCCTCCGTGGGAAAGAGCGATCTTCAGCTCTCATTATAGGGCCGAAATTGGCTCTCTTCAAGGCAGCGGCTAGCGGTAGCTGCACATGCCCTCGCGGACAAGAACCATTACAGCAATGCTATAGTCAGATCCCCCGTTGTGTGTCTCAGGGGCTCCGACACGGGCTCTAGTATGGCGACCTTGCCCGTCACACCGGGGCCCGCCCCTCATTCTCCATACAACTCGGTAAGCAGCCTCCTCAGGGCTGCTGCTGAAACTTCATCCAGGCTGCCGAGCCGGTCTCCGACCCGTGCAATGCTGATGGTTCGAATCTGGTCAGCGGCGATCTCGGCGCCCCTTCCGGCAAGCTCAACCCTGATACGCGTCCTCCATGTCGGGTGGAGACTTGTCGTAAGCGGACACACCGTAAGGGTCTTGAGCACCGAGTTGAGCTCGTCGCGACTGACGACTACGGCGGGGCGAATTTTGGACATCTCAGCGCCACGGGTTGGATTGAAATCCACCCAATGGATGTCGTAGCGCTTCATCCTTTGCGGCTTTCCCCGGCATTGCGAGCACCCTCGGCATAGCCTGGCGAGGGTTCCGCAGCATCCTCAGCCTGCCAGGGAAGCCCATCGAGACCGTCGAAGGCTACACCATCCCACTGGTCCCAGTCCTCGGAAGCGGAAGCCATTTCGCGCGCGCTTTCCTCAAGGGACAACGTGCCATCTGACGAGGCAAGAGGCTTGAGCAGGATGCCCTCGAGCCTTTCTTCCATGATCAATCCGCTGCCAATGCCGTAACGCTTCAAGGTTTCAGCTGGCAGGCGAATACCCCGCGAGTTTCCAATTCGAGAAACCTTGAGTTCCTGTGATTTCATGTTATTACCGTAATAACAAACACTGGCCGAGTCAAGCTCAATTTGAAGGATGTGAGCACCGCGAAAGTGCCTGTATAAAAACACAGGCCAAGCGTCTCTCTCTTCTCCCTCAGTTTTTCTTTGGTTCTAAGTGGCTGAATTCCATGCTAAAGGCGGCCCG
>JBMOIK010000218.1:0-6926 GCA_049317365.1 Rectinemataceae bacterium
AGGCCTTCGCTGCAGCCAGCTTTCCGGCCATCGGTTCCTGGCTCCGGGTCCTGGGCTCGGGGCTCCTGGCGAGGGCCTTGATGGATACCCTGGTCTCAGCCCTGCCTGCCGCCTTCATCGCGACAGCCTGCGGCTTTGTCCTCGCGAACCTCTGGAAGGGAAGCCGCATGCGTGCGGACAGCCTCGCAAGCCTGCCCCTGGCCATTTCGGGAGTAGTGGCAGCTGCTGGATGGAGCCTTCTCCTCCCGACGGCGGGGCTGTGGGCGGTCATCCTTGTCGAGGCGCTGATCGCCCTGCCCTTTTCGCTCAAAACCTCCCTGCATGCCCTGTCCCTCCTCACGGAGGAAGGCGCCGAAGCCGCGCGCAGCCTTGGAGCCTCGCCTGTGCAGGCCCTCCTCAGGATCAGGCTCCCGGCCATCCTTCCCTCCCTCCTGTCATCGCTTGCCTTTTCCTTTGCGCTCGCAGCGGGAGACGCGACAACGCCCCTTGTGCTGGGAGTGCCCGATTTCGAACCTCTCCCGCTGGCCATCTATCGCCTTGCAGGGGCCTACCGTTTCCCGGAAGCCTGCGTCCTTGGCGTCGTGCTCGCCCTGCTCTCAGGCTTCGCCTTCAGGGCCAAGGGCTGGAGGTTTTTCCATGCTTGAACTCAGCGCCGTCGAATGGCAGGCAGAGGGTTTCACGCTCAGCGCCTCGCTCCGCCTCGAGCGGGGCATGTCGGGCTTCGTGGTCGGCCCCTCGGGTTCGGGCAAGACCAGCCTGCTCAGGCTCATCGCTGGCTTTGCCAAGCCCGACAGGGGCCAGATCAGCCTGGGAGGCCGGCGGATAGACAGGCTTCCTCCCGAGCGCCGTGGCGTGGGCCTGGTCTTCCAGGGAGACAGCCTTTTCCCGACCATGAGCGTGCGCGCAAACCTGGAGTTCGGGCCCAGGATCGCAGGCATGGACCGCTCTGCGAGGGCCCATCTCGTGGAGAGCCTTGCGGAATCGATGGGGCTCACCGCGCTCCTGGACCGGGGTACCCGGCACCTGTCCGGGGGAGAGCGCCAACGCGTAGCCCTGGCACGAAGCCTCGCTACCAGGCCTGAACTCCTCCTCCTCGACGAGCCCCTGGCCTCCCTCGATCCTGGATCGCGCTCTGCCCTGGGATCTGAGATCGAAGCGCGTACGCGGGCCCTCGGCCTGACCAGCCTCAGGGTGACCCATGACCTGGCCGAAGCCCTCGCCGGGGCTGACCGGATCTTCCTGATGGAGGGAGGAGCCCTCATCGACTCGGGAAGCCCTGTGGGGCTGTACGAAAACCCCGCCAGCTCGAGGACCGTGCGCTTCCTGGGCTCTGGCCTTTCTTTTCCCATCCTGGCCTATGACCCCAGTGGCTGGCAGACCCAGCTCGGGAAATTGCCGCCCTCCTGCCCGGCGGTCCGCGTCGTTCCTGCGGAAGGCAGGGAACTTGTTGCCTTTTTTCCGGCCCGGGATGCGCGCATCCAGGGCGACGTGGCAGCCCAGACAGCAGCCATGTTTTCCACGAGGGCCCTGGTCCGCAGACTGCTGTTTCGGGGAACGCGAAGCGAGGCGGTCCTCGACCTGGGCGGAGATTCGGCATCCCTCAGCCTGGAAGTCGCTCCCCTGTCTTCGCTGCAGAAAGGGGAGAGCGTAGGCATATCCTGGCCCCTGTCCTCGATCAGGATTATTCCCCGATAGCAGCGATTCCCTTGCAGGCTGGGGGAGGCTGACTGATACTTGATGCATGGCAATGCACAGCGGGGGCCGGAGATCCCACGAAGCAACCCATGCAGGCATCTTCTATCCCGAAGAGCCCCTCGAACTCAGGGACCTTGTGGCCAAGCTGCTTCAGGCTGCCCTCCCCTCAGCCTCCCCTGCCATGGCAATACTCTCCCCCCATGCCAGCTTCGAGTACACAGGAGATCTTTCGGCCCAGGCCTGGAAGGCGGCGGAGGGAAGGAGCATACGAAACCTCGTGATCCTCGCGCCCTACCACAGCAGCACCGAAACGGCGATCTGGCTTCCTGAATCGACCCGATATTCCGGACCCTTCGGTGACTTTCCGGTAGATCGCAACGCCGTCGAAGGCCTGTCCGAGTGCGGCACGCACTACCTGGTCAACGACATACCCCACCTCGAGGAGCATTCCATCGAGGTCCAGTTGCCCTTTGCCGCAGCCATCTGCCCTGAAGCACGTCTTGTTCCCGTCCTCGTGGGAGGCTGCAGCTCAGCTCTTGTGAAATCGCTGTCGACAGGCTTGAGGCTGGTATTTGGAGCCTCGACCTCGACGACACTCTTTGTTGTGTCGAGTGACCTTTGCTTTGGCAAGGATGCCCAGGAAAGCCATCGGGAGTCAGACAGCTACCTGGGGCGCATCCTTTCCGGAGATTGGGCAGGTCTGGCGGCTTTGGCATCCTCCAAGCGCTCCTGCGGCGCCGCCTGCGTCGCGGCCCTCCTTTCCAGCGGATTTCCAGGCCGGGCCAGGGTCCTGGGACGCCACGATGCTGCATCCGCCCGTGAGACCGACGAGGACCTCTTCGGCGAGTACGCTGCCATCGCATTTGAGCAGCCAGGCTAAGGCCAGGACGACCAGCATGTTGCCAGTTCTGGACGATTCAACACGCCGCGCCTTGCTGGCCCTCGCCCGATCCTCGATCCGGGGGGCCTTTAGGGGGATCGATGCGGACGAACCAGAGATTCCCCCTGGCCTGGCCGCCACCAGCGCGGCTGGAGCCTTTGTCACGCTCAAGCGTGCCGGGAGGCTTCGCGGCTGCATCGGCAGGATGGAGGGTGGGGGTCCGCTGCCTGCGCTCATCGTCGAGATGGCGAGGGCAGCGGCCTTCGAGGATCCGCGCTTCCGCCCCCTCGGGCCGGGCGAACTCGATGAATGCGCAATCGAAATAACCCTCCTCGGTCCCCGACAGGAGATTGGATCGGTCGAGGCTATAGAGCTCGGCCGTCATGGGGTATGGCTCTCGTTGCGGGGAAGATCCGCCGTCTTCCTGCCCCAGGTCGCCACCGAGCAGGGCTGGAACAGGAAGCAGCTCCTCGATGAACTGGCCTTGAAGGCAGGCCTGCCTCCCGGGAGCTGGGCTGACGAAAAGGCAACTCTCATGATCTTCGAGGGCTTCGTCTTCGGCGAATCGGGGGACTGAGCCGGGTTCGTGTCGACGGCCCATCCGTGAGACTCAGTCCGCTTCGCCCCTTCCGCCGGGAGTCGGCAGACCTGCACCTGCCGGCCCTGAACCCGCCCGCCGGCCTGTCCCGGTCCTCCCGAATAGCCGCTTTTTTACTACCTTGAACCAGAAAGCCCTGAGTCCCTCGAGGATGCTCCAGAGCGCGTAGAGAGGGGGACTGAAGGCATAGTCCCAGGATCCTGCGTAATGGACCACCCTCCCCCCGAAACCGGTCTTGAAGCGGTACAGGCCCGCCATGGGGTGTTCCGGATCGTCGGCGGGCGGTATGCCATATAAATCATAATTAGTACATTCGGCGGAGCGGGCAGCCCTGATGGCGGCCCATTGGAGGGCATAGGCGGGCATGAGGGAACGGCCCTCGTCCGAGGAGGCGCCGTAGAGGTAGGTAGCCTGCCTGCCGGAAAACAGCGTGATGATGGCCGCAAGGGGACGTCCCTCGTGCCGGGCGATCCAGAGGCCCAGTTCGGGTGCCCTGGCACCCTCCCCTCCCTCCCCGGCAGACGCGGCCACCGCATCGAAGAGGGCTTCGTAGTAGGACCTCGGATGGATGGCGATCCGGTCGCGAAGCGCGGTTTCTTCGTACAGGCCATAGAACACCGAGAGGGCCTGGGGGCCCTCATTTGTCACAGTTACGCCTTTTTTTTCGGCGAGCCTGACGTTGTATCTCCACTTGGGCTTCATCGCAGAGAGGAGGGCCTCCGGCGGAGGCCCGAGGTCGAGGAGGACGCTGTCAGGGGGCTGCACGTCGCTGGCCGCCTTCCTCAGCGGCCTGTCGAAGCGTGGGCGGGCCACAGGCATGCTGGCAGTCGCGATGGAAGCCGGAGTCAGCCCCGGAGACTCATCATAATACCAGGGACTGTCGAAGCGGAGGAAAAGGCAGGAGGCAGGAAGGAAGGCCCGGAGGGAAAGCCCCAGGACCGAGAGGAGTTCCGAGCGCAGGGCCTCGGGGCAGTCCAGGTCCGGACCGCCGGGGACGTAGGCGAAGGACAGGGGGCCGGCGAGGCGGCGGAGCAGCACGGAAAGGCCAAAGACCTCGGGGAGGGCCCCGTCCCAGCCCTCCGGATGGCAATCGAAGGAGTAGGAAGTCCATCCAAAGCGGCCCTTGAAGCCGGCCCAGAGACCGCTCTGGAGAAAGCCGGAGGAATCCGCAGCGAGCCCCTGGACGCGGGGAACGAGCCTCAAGGTCCGCTCCTCCGGGCCGGCTCGTTTCTGCAGGCCTGCGTCCCTGACCTCGCTCAACCCACATCCCCCTCGGGGACCCTGGAGAGACTGAAGGGTTTGCCCCCTGCGAGGAGCCTCGAAGACCCTATGCATGCTGTCCCGCCCTCGGCCCGTATCGGAACGGAGAAGAATGTATCCACGTCTATCTCCGACTGGACAGGTGTCGCGGCTTCCATGCCCTCGAGGATGATGCGGTCGCCCGGGGAGGCAGGGCCCGCATCGAGGACCTCGCAGGATTCCTTTCCGCCTTCAGGCGTGCTCTGCGAGGCGGCCAGGAGCATGCCCCGGCTCTCGACGCCGCGCAGTTTCGCGGGCCTGAGGTTGTTCACCAGTACTATCATTTTACCAAGTAGTTCTTCTTCCTTATAATAGGGAACGATGCCCGATACGATGACCCGTTCTGCGACCGAGCCGTCGGCATTGCGGGTACCGTCGTCGAGGGTCTCGATGTAGAGCTTGTCGGCCTTGGGATGGCGCTCCACCCTGATGATGCGGGCGGCGCGGAGATCCACGAGCCTGGCAAAGCGCTCCTCCACGGGAAGGTCGGCCAAGGGGGGTACGAAGGGCGGCTTCGGCGGCTTGGCAGCTGGCGGGACCGCGCCCGGGGCGGCGCCCGGGGCGGCGCCCGGGGCGGCGCCTGCAGAGGGAGCCACCGCGTGGGCGGGAGCCTGTGAGCCTGGCTTCGCCGCCTCCTGGGTATCGCGCTCCTTCCGCTCCTTCTGCGAGCCGGCGTAGCGGTCGCGGAGGGTGGAGATGAGCTCGTCCTCGAGCTTGGCGAAGAGCACCTCGGGACTGACGACGCGCTCGAGCTGGCCCGTGAGGCCGAGGTCCGCCCAGGTGAAGCCCGGAGAACCGAGGGACCTGCCGAAAAAGGCCGCGATGCGGTCGGCGGTTCCCGGGAGGTAGGGATGGATGAGGACGGCGAGGTCGCGGAGGACGTGGCAGAGGTCGCCGATCAGCGAGGCGGCTGCGCCCGGGTCGCTCGTGCGCGTCTTCCAGGGCTCGCCCGCCTGGAAGCGCTTGTTGGCGAGGTCGGCCAGGCTGAAAATGGCGCGGAAGGAGTCGCGCAGCTCGGCCCTGTCGAGGCCTCCGGCTATTTCCTTTTCAATTGTGCCTGCTTTTTCCCAGAAAGCGGCGTCCCGCGAACCCTGGGGCACTGCACTGTCGTAGTAGCGGGTGACAAAGGCCAGGGTGCGGTTGACGAGGTTTCCAAGGTTGCCGATGAGCTCGCCGTTGACCCTCTCCTGGAAGTCCGCCCAGGTGAAGGTGTAGTCGGCGCGCTCAGGCCGGTTCCAGAAGATGTAGAAGCGCCAGAGGTCGGCGGGGATTCCGGACTCCATCGCGTCGGTCCCGAAAACGCCGACGCCAGCGGATTTGGAGAACTTTCCTGATTCATAATTGAGATATTCAGTGCTGGACATGTGATGGAGGAGGGTCCAGTCCTTGCCCGAGCCCAGGAGGCTCGAGGGGAAGACGACCGTATGGAAGGGGATGTTGTCTTTTCCTATGAATTGGTATAGCTCAACATCCTTGGGCGACTGCCACCAGGACTTCCAGTCGAAACCCTTCTCATCGCCGAGGGTAGCGGTCATGGAGATGTAGCCGATGGGAGCATCGAACCAGACGTAGAAGACCTTCTTCTCGAAGCCGGGCCTGGGTACGGGTATGCCCCACTTCAGGTCGCGGGTGATGGCGCGGGGCTTGAGCCCGTCGCGTATCCAGGCCCCGGTCATCTGGATGGCGTTGTTGGCCCAGAAACCGGTGACTGAAGCCGTGGCTATCCAGGCTTCGAGGAGGGGGCCAATGGCGGGCAGGTCGATGTAGAGGTGCTCGGTCTTCCTCGGGCTCGGCGTCGCCCCGCAGCTCGAGCAGCTTGGTTCCCTGAGCTCGGTCGGATCAAGCAGCTTTCCGCAGGACTCGCACTGGTCCCCCCTCGCCCCCGTGTAGCCGCAATGGGGGCAGATGCCCCGGATGTAGCGGTCTGCAAGAAAGCGGTCGCAGGGCGTGCAAAAGAGCTGCTCGATGGTTTCCCTCAGGATGTAGCCCTTGGCATCGAGGTCCAGGAAGATGCCCTGGGTGATCTCGGTGTGCCTCGGTGTCGAGGTGCGCCCGAAATTGTCGAAGGCAATGTTGAACCAGGAGTAGATCTCCCGGTGTATGGCGTGGAAGCGGTCGCAGAGTTCCAGGGGCGTGATGCCCTCCTCGGCCGCCCGGGTCTCCGTGGCAGTGCCATACTCGTCGGTGCCGCATATGTAGAGGGTCTCAACGCCCCGGAGCCGCGAGTAGCGGGCAAAGACGTCGGCCGAAAGGACCTGGATGAGGTTTCCGAGGTGGGGAACGTTGTTCACGTAGGGAAGGGCCGAGGTTATGAGGCGTCGTTTCATGGTAGGCCAAAATACGCGCGCTCCGAATGGGGTGTCAAGAACGGGCTATGCCGCGGCTCATCAGCTATGCCTCGGCTCATCAGCTATGCCTCGGCTCATCAGCTATGCCTCGGCTCATCAGCTATGC
>JBMOIK010000219.1:0-6897 GCA_049317365.1 Rectinemataceae bacterium
GGGAGGTCCAGGTCCCAGTCCTCGTCAAGGGCGATGTAATCGTCGATGGCCTGCCCTTTCTGGACTCAGAACTCCTGTTCGTCGGGCGGGAGGATGTCGGCGGCTTCCACCTCCTCACCGGAACGGACGATCAGGCCCTTGCGGATGAGGCCCCCGGCCGAGCCTGAGTTGTGTTCGATCTCGAAACGGTAGGAAAGCTCGACGCCTGGATGCAGGGCGCTCAGATGGAGGAGGAGGGGGAGGGGAGGCGTCCAGGGAGTGTCGAGGCTGATGAGGAGCCTGCCTTCGGCGTCCTTCCGGACCGATCCCTTTTCGAGGACCGCATCCCATTTCACGCCCCAGTTGGCGAGGCACCATTCGTGCGAATCCTTGAATCCTGTGCTCTGCTTGTTCGCCGACTGCTCGGCGGGACTGGCCGATTGAAGCAGTTCGGCAGGGCAGGGCTTGAGCGCCTGGAAGGGGGCCGGGCGCGAAAAGACCACGGCGATCTTTCCCAGGCTCCCTGCATCGCCTGAGAGCTTGATTTCTGTCCTGCACCAGTTGGGCATGATCCCTCCCTTTCAGCGATCCAGAGTGTAGGCCCTTCGCCCGTCCTTGTCAAAACGGAGCTGCCTGTCCCTGCAGGGAAGGATAGGCGTTTGCCCCATCACTTGCCCATGGCATCCTTGAATTCGTATCATGAAGCAATGTTCGTACCAACCTGGCCAGAATTCGCGCCCATCTCCCTTGAAATGAGGGATAGCCTCTATCCCTCCCTCAACGAGCTGCCTGATGGGATCTCCGAGTTCACCTTCTCCAACCTCTTCCTTTTCAGGGCCACCTATGGATACAGGCTTTCGCGGCATCCGAAGGGGGCCCTGATCGTCGAAGGCGCGAAGCTCGGGAAGTCCTTTTTCTACGTTCCAGGCCTCCTCCCCCCGGACGAGGTGCTCGCGGAGCTGATGGGGCGCAACGACTACCTCAAGAACCTCTCCGAGTCACAGCTCAGGACGGAGGGGGAGCGCTTGTCCTCGAAGGGCTGGCTGATCGCGGAGGATCGTGACAATTTCGATTACTATTACGGGAAGAAGGACCTCGCCGAGCTCCTGGGCAAGACCTACCACAAGAAGCGGAACCTTGTGAACGCCTTCAACGCTGCCTATGTCTGTGAGTCACGGCCCCTCACTCCTGAATGCGTCGGGGATGCCCTGGCAGTCCTCCTTGAATGGGCGACGCTGAAGGGTGAACCCGGGGACGTCATCGCCTCGACTGAGGCCCTCGAGCGCTTCGAGACCCTCGGCATGTCAGGCTCGGTCTATTACGTTGCCGGGAAGCCCGTGGGCTGGTGCCTCGGCGAGCCCGTCGCGAAGGGAACGATGTTCGCCATCCATTTCGAAAAGGGCATCGACCACTACAAGGGCGTCTATCAGTACATCAACCAGGAATTCGCAAGGGGACTGCCTGAATCCTTCACCTTCATCAACCGGGAACAGGATCTCGGGGACGAGGGGCTCAGGCAGTCGAAGGAAACCTACCGACCCCTGGGCTTCGTGAAGAAGTACCGGGTTACCAGGGCCTGATCCGGAGGAACGGGATGAGCGGACTCAGGGAGCTTTCGGGATTTCGGCACGGCGAGGCCTTCGCCGAACGGAGTGCCATCCCGCAATTGGCCTACGAGCTTGCCGAGAGTGAGGCCTCCGGCCCGGCCAGAGGCCCGGCCGGAGGCCTGGCCGGAGGCCTGGAAGCCTTCAAGGCCGGGGTACTGGCGCGCACGGTGTCATTGACCCTCCTGGCCGGATCGGGCTCCCGCTGGCAGACCACCCTCGCAGCCGCCCGCGCCGAGGGCAGGCTTTCGGGGGCCGCCGCCTCCTTCGACGCCAGCCTTCCCCGTGGCCTCTTCCCCGTCCGCGACTTCCTGACCGGCGGGGAAGACATCCCCATCGCCGCCTACTCGATCGCCGCGCTTTCGGGAACGGGAGGCCACCTCATCGTCGTTCGCGGCCACGAAGAGGCCATCCGCCTGGGCATCCTCGACCGCCTCGGCCTTGATCGTGACAATTGGGTGTTTTTCACGCAGGAGGCGCCCCTGGGCAGGCCCCTGGGCCACGGTGACGCGGCCTGGCAGTGCCGCTTCCTGTGGCGCGACCGGGACTGGATCGTGGTCAATTTCGGCGGTGACCCCAGCTCGCGGCCGACGGTGGAAGCTTCCCTCCTGGCCCTTGCCGCCCTCTCCACGGCTGCAGCCCGCGAGGGCCTTTCCCCGGTCGACTGCCTCCTCCCGGTGGCCCGTGTGGCCGATCCGACCTACCCGATAGAGCTCGACGATTCCGGCAGGCCCCTGGGCTTCGGCCACAACAAGCTCCGGGGAAAGCGGGAGACGCTCGACGCGGAATACGGCTACGCCAACATCGGACTGCGCATGTACCGCTGTTCGGCCCTGGCAGCCATGCTGGAGGACTTCCGCGCCCGCTACTGGGTCGAAGGCAGGGGGTATGCGATCCCGGGCAACGACCCTGAGGGAGCCGAGTGCGCCCTCGACAACATCGACCTGGAGTTCGCGCGGCAGGGAAGGGCGAGGATCCTCCCGATAGCCCTGAGCGAGGAGCTGAGCCCCGTCAAGAGCTTCCCGGATGTGGGACGCTTCGAGGTCTCGATGGCGAGGATCCTGGGGCTCTGAGGGAAAAGCTCAGAACAGCGGGACTGGCTTGGCCAGTTCGTAGCCCTGGGCGTAGTCGACGCCGATCTCCACCAGCTTCTCCAGGATTTCCTTGTTTTTTACGAACTCCGCGATCGTATGTATTCCCATGACCTGGCCCACCGCGTTGATGGCCTGCACCATCGTGTAGGAGACGTTGGACTCCGCGACACCCTGCACGAGGGAGCCGTCTATCTTGAGGTAATCGACGGGGAGGTTCTTGAGGTAGCCGAATGAGGAGTAACCCGAACCGAAATCGTCGAGGGCGAAGGTGAAGCCCTCGTCCTTGAGGCGGGCCATGAAGCGTCCGGCGGTCGCGAGGTTCTGGATGGCCGAGCTTTCGGTGATCTCGAAGGAGATGCGCGAGGGGTCGAGGCTGTGGCGGCCCGATTCGAAGAGGATGAACTCGATGAGGCTCTCGTCGAGGATCGAGGGTCCGGAGAGGTTGACGGTGATGATTCGGCCGGCGAGGGGTGAGCCCTCGTCGATGAGGCGGCGGTAGCTGGCGAAGGAATTCGTGACGACCCAGCGGTCGATCAGCGGCATGAGGTTGTAGCGCTCGGCGGCGGGGATGAACTCCCCGGGCGAGGCGATGCTTCCGTCCTCGTTGACCAGGCGTATGAGGATCTCGTGCTTGGTCTGGAGCTCCTTTGCCGCGTTGATCGGCGCGATGAGCTGCTGGTAGAGGACGAAGCGGTTCTCCTCGACGGCGCGGTTGATCTTCGAGATCCAGTCCATCTCGCCGCGCCGCTTCTGGAAGAGTGCGTCGCGCACGGAGAGCACCGTGATGCGGTTGCCGCCCTCCTCCTTCGAGATGTGGCAGGCGTCGTCACCGGCCGCGAGGACGGTCTGGAGGTCCCCCGATTCGCGGGAGATGGGAACTATGCCTATCGAGAGCGTGACCGGGAAGACGCCCGACTGCCAGATGAATTTCCGCGCCTGCACCGCCTCCTGGAGGCGATGTGCGACATTGCGGGAATTGTCAAGATCGCAATCCATGAGGATTATCGCGAACTCGTCGCCGCCCAAGCGGGCCGAGATGTCGTGCCGCGAGACGTTGGCCTGGATGTGGCCCGCGCATTGCCGCAGGAGCTCGTCGCCGGCCAGTCCGCCGAGGGTGTCGTTGACCGCCTTGAAGCGGTCGATGTCCATGAGGAGGAGGGCGTGCGTCGATTGCGAGTTCCGCGTTCCCTTGAGCACCTCGTTGAGCTTGAAGGAGAACTCGTCGCGGTTGGACAGTCCCGTAAGGATGTCGTGGCTGGCCTGGTAGCTGATGGTCTCGGACATCCGCCGCATCTCGGTGATGTCCCGGAGCGTTATGACAAAGCCTTCCGAGGCGTTCTCATGCTCGCGGATGCGCGTGATCGAGCCGTCGACGAGGACCGAGCGGCCGCCGGCCAGCTCCAGGAGGGCCTCCGAGAAGAACCAGGGCCGGTCTCCCGGAAGCGTGGGATTGTCACCGAGGGGGGACACTCGGGTGTCGGGGTCCAGGAGTCGGAGGATCTCCACGGCGCTCTTGCCACGGGCTTCGTCCTCCCCATGGCCGGTGAGGTCTTCGGCGACGGGATTCATGAAGCTGACGACAAAGGCCGTGTCGGTGGCGATGATGCCCTCGTTGATGGAATGGAGGATGGCTGAAAAGAGCTGCGCCTGTCTTTTCAGCTTCTTGTCCATGTCATTCTTGTAGAGCGCGATGTCGATCGTGGTGAGGAGTTCGCGTTCCTTGAAGGGCTTGAGGATGTAGCCGAAGGGCTCCGCTTCCTTGGCCTGCTCGATGTAGCTGGGGTCTGAATAGGCTGTCAGGAAGATGACCGGTGTACCGTGAAGCTTGTGGATACGCTTGGCCGTCTCGATGCCGTTCATCGGTCCGGGGATTTCGATGTCCATGAGGATGAGGTCGGGAGGGTTGGCCTTGACTGCAGCCATCGCCTCGGGGCCCTCGCTGGCCAGACCGACGACAGTGTACCCATAGCGCTCGAGGCGCTTCTGGATATCGAGGGCAATCACCTTTTCGTCCTCGACGATCAGTATCTTCTCGTGGTTCATGGGTATGGATTCAGTATAGCTGGATGGCAGGGGAGTGCAAAGGAGGTCCCTCTCCGATGGCTCCCGCCCAGCGCTCCAGCTCTTCCATGCCAAAGTCCGCGTCGAGTTCCTCGGTCTCGCCGCTCCTGAGCCAGACCAGGGCGCTGTGGGTCTCGCGGTCTGGATAGAGGGCCCGGGCGGCCCTCCGGTACAGGGCGAGCTGGACTTCGTATTCCGCAGGCCGGCGTTCGGCTCCGCTCTTCCAGTCGAGGATGAGGAGGCCTGTGGCGTCGATGGCGATGAGGTCGATCCGCGCCCGGACGACATGCGTGCCGACGGCCAAGAGGACATCCTTTTCCATGAGCAGCTGGCCGGCAGCGGCGACCCGCTGCCCGGTGGGACTGGCCATGAAGTCCTGTGCGAAGCGCCAGGCCTCGGCCAGGAGGACGGAAGCTGCGGTTTCCGGCAGGGCCAGGAGGGCGGGATGCTCAGGATCCAGTTCCGTTTTCCTTAGGCAGGCTTCCATGACGGCGTGACAGAGGTCGCCGAAGCGGGCTTCCGTGACGGCGTTTCCCGTGGTGGCCATCGTGTCGATGGCGGAGGCGGGGAGCGCTTCGCCAGGCAGCTCGCGGCGGGGGTCCTGGGCCCAGGCCGCCTCTCCTATGGCTGTAGCTGCCACGAGTCGGGAGGCAAAGCTACGGTCCAGGGGAGTTGCCGCGAGGTAGGCCGGGGCAAGGCCCGCCAGGTTCCGGGGCCTGTGCATGCCTCTGAGCCTTAGATACTCGGTCTCGCCGAGGGGGGGGAGGATTTTGACCCTGAGGGCCTCGGGCTTGGTTTCGATGATTCCATTGGCTCCAGCATTTCCTGGCCCCGCCTTCAGTCCCCCCTGGGACAGGGTGACCCCGGCCAGGGACAGGAAGGACTTCAGGGAGAGTCCCTTCGCTGGCTCGAGCGCTGCCAGGATGAGGTGGCTTTCAGCCCTCGTGCAGGCAACGTAGAAGAGGCGCTTGATCTCGGCGAACTCGCGGTCGTTTTCATCCTGCCTGGCGCGCTCGAAAAAGGGGTTGCGGGTCTTTGCCTTCGGGTTGGACCAGTCCCTGAGGTTGAGGGTGATGCCTGCTTCTTCGGAGCGGTACCAGGGCTTGTCATTTTTCAAGGGGTTCCCGCCCGACTCAGCCCAGGGAATGACGACGACAGGAAATTCCAGGCCCTTGCTCTTGTGCACGGTCATGAGGCGGATGCCGCCCCTGGATTCGCGGGGGACAGACACCTCATCCTCGACCTTGTCGGTTCCGCCGAGGAGGGGGCTGATGCGATTCAGGAAGCCACTGAGGTTCTCGCCTGCGGCATCGGCCCCGATGGCGAGGAAATGGAGATAGTCAAAGTGCTCGAGGAAGGGATGGGCTCCCGGATCGCGGAGGATGGAGATGCGCTGGCCCGCCTCGAACCAGATCCATTGGACGATACGCGCCAGGGGCTCGCGGTCGATGCGCGTGCGGAGCTCCGCGAGGAGTTCGAGCCCGGCCCCCAGCCGCAGCGAGTCCAGGGGCTCGAGGGGAAGGCCCCTGAGCGACTCATCGGCGGGAAGTTGCGCTGCCAGCGTTTGGACAAAGCCCTCGCCTGAAAGGCCCACAAAGGGTGAGCGGAGCCAGGCGGCAAGGGCGGCACGGTCGGAGGGGAAGGCCGTGAGCCTGAGGAGGGACAACAGGTCATTGGCCGGTGCTTCGAGAAAGAGGCCGCGGATTGCCTCTGCCGAATAGGGGATATCCAGGAGGCGCAGGAAGCGTTCGATGAGGTACTGCTTCGAGCTTGAGCGGAAGAGGATGGCGATGTCGTCATAAGTGGCCGGCCGCGTGCTGCCGTCCTTGACCGGGAGGGGCAGGCTGCCGCCTTCCACGAGGGACTGGAGGTGGCGCACGATCCCGGCAGCCAGGGCCTCGTCAGTGCTCCGGAAGCTGGTCTCTTCTCCAAGGGCCGCCGCCCTGGCTGGGGCGGCCCCGCTTAGGGCAGAGAGCTTCCGCGGCTTCAAGAGGAGGGTGACGCTCGCCTCGAAGCCCGGGTTGCCCTCCTTGGCGAGGGCCTCCTCGAAGCGGGCCTCGTAGTCCTGGCCGCCCTCAGCCGGGAATACCCGCGCGAAGACCGTATTGAAAAAGGTGATGAGGCCGGGTTCCGAGCGGTAGTTCCTCCGGAGTCGGGGC
>JBMOIK010000220.1:0-6874 GCA_049317365.1 Rectinemataceae bacterium
ATCGGATGCCAGTTGGCATGAAAGCTTGCAGAGAAAGGCTTCATGCACGAAACTGGGCACCTCAGGGTGTTACCGATCACGACAGTTCGGGGATGGGATGGAAGCATGAGCAAAAAACCGATGCCCAACGCGCCTAAGGGAGCCCGATTTTTCGATCTTCTCGGGCTGGTTGCTTGGCTTTGCGCAGCACCTACAGCTTTTTTCATATGTGGATTTCGGGAACCTGCGCAGTTCTTCGAGAAGTCCTTGGGTGCCTTTGGCAAGCCAATCATCCTGCTCCTCGTTTTCCTAGCACTGATTCTCTTACGAATGCTTTTTGGTAGTTCCCGCCGCGCCCTGCCCATCCTTGCAGGCCTTGTGGTTGGCTTTGCCTGTTTTGCCACAATCTATGATATCCCTTGGCTTTCCGAGCTACGCGGATTCGCTGCCCGCTTCCCCGCCTTTGCCGAACCAGGACCGGCCTTTTTTGCCGGTCTTGTAGCCATCGCCGCAGGGTCCATCCTCGGCCAATTCGACACAGGGAAGAGCTGGATCAAGGCTCTGATACCGATAGGCCTTGCAGTCGCTACCATCCTTGCCCTGGCTGGTCTTAAGCCCTTCCCTGCAATTGCAAAAGATGAACTCCGCCTGGATTCTGCGCTCAGCACCATCGCCTCTGCCGTGGGCTATGAGTATCGAAATCCCGAGGTTGAAGCTGCCGTCCAGAAGGTCATCGAGGCCGAGGGGAAGACCTTGGCCGAGAAGGAAAAGGAGATTGCGGCGCTCACAGAACGCCTGAGGCAGTCTGAGGTCGACCAGAAAGCCCTCGAAGCCGCAGCGTCCGATGCCAAGCATCTAGGATCCGAGCTTGTGGCGACCCAAAAGGCTCTTGAAGAAATGAAGGGGCGTTTGAACAAGGCAGAGCCCCTCCTCAAAGGAGGCAGTTACGCCGAGGCTGTCCAACCCTTCGAGACAACAGTACGGGATTTTGCCGTCCTCGTTGCATCCTGCGTGGGGGCTGTAGGCGGAAAGGTTCGGATAATGAACGCATTCACCTCCACCTCAGGCCATGCCTGGGCCGAGTTGTGGCTCGGTGAGGGCCGGAGTGCCCAGGTGGCACTTTCCACAATGGCAACGATAGTGGGAAAGCCGGCTTCCTCACTGGCGACTGAAACGGATTCGCAGGGCGCAACCTGGCTCATACTCGATTGGCGTCTTGGCGAGCTTTCTATCCGGCCCGATAGGGTCACAGCAGTCTGGAAAAGTGGGCGGTAAGATGAAATCCATTTCAATCCTCGGTACTTCGTATGACCTTCCCGAAATCAGGGATGCCCGTTTCGAAAGCCTCCAGGAAGGAATCAAGGAACGACGCGAGTTGCTTCAAAAGCCCTCTGATGATCGTCGCTTTCCCATGATCTTCAAGAAGAAGGTTCCACCCCTCGATGCGAATCATCGAATAGGGCTCATGGAAGAACTCGTCGGCAATTACGACGAACTCGTGACATCGCTCAAAGAGAAGATTGGTTCCTGCAAGGAGACCTTCGGCTGCATCGGGGATGGTGTTCGGGAGTACTTCACAAAGAAGGCAGCCGAACTCGAGGTAATGGAGAAGCGCCGGGCTGAGCTGATAGCGGAGGCACATGCTTCCGGACAGGAAGAGGTAGCCCAGGGACTGGAGGGAGAGTGTCAGCGCATCAGGGCTCTCGTTTACAACCTGACGCGCTCTAGTGTCCTTATCATCAGGAAGCTACGCCATGCATTGACAGCACTCGAGACCCTGGTTGATGACGAAGCTGCCCAGCGAAGGGTACTCGATTCGCTCAGGACATCGGTATCCATCTTTCGAAAGACCCACCAGTTTATGCGTGACTTGGACGCGATCGAGGACGACATAGCGACGATGACCCGGCTCGCCCTCAACTTTGATTCCATCCTCCGGGACAATCTTGGTCCTCTTTCCATTTTGATCGACGAGGTATCCAAGGTTGATGCGCGGGTAGCGGATAGCCTCATGGAAATCGAGAAGCTGTCTGCCCAGCTCGAGGCCAAGAAAGACGTGAGCGGCATTCCCGGACGCTTCGATGATCGCATCTTCGATTTGCTGGTGCGGGCCCAGACAAAGCGTGATGCCCTTGATGGAATCGTTGCAGCCATGAGCGACCCGAATGCGGACCTCGGCGAGATCGGCTTTGCCGTAGATCTTGTGGGTTCTGGTGATCTTGATTTCAAGGCTCTGACAATGAACATGGGTGAGCTTGTGCGGCGGGGACTTGCGGACCTTCGGTCAGATGTACCATTGCCGCTCATCGCGAGTGAGGGCACAATCCCCGACTGGCTCACCATAGATAATGAAGCTGTGGCAGAAACGGAGGTGAAGGCAGAGGTCCTTGCTGAGGCTATCAGCACTGAATCTGCACCAGCGACGACGAACCAAGATGCAATCGTGCAACCCAAAGAAGAAGTAGCGCCGGCCTGGGCACAGGCAGCGGCGCAGGCAACGACAGCCGCACGGCGATCCAGTGCTGGGCAGGCTCAGCGCAGTGCCTATACGAGAGCAATCAGCCGTGCTGATCCAACCTTGATCGTCTTCCTCCTCGATCGCTCAGGCTCAATGGGTGACAACTATGCACGAGGACTTACCAAGGCAGAGTTCCTGGCCAGAACGGTCGACAAGACCCTGATGGAATTGGCTGTCCGCTGCAACAAGGCTGATGGAACCCGCGACTACTTCCATATCGCCTGCATCGGATACAACGACGGGAAGATCGGATCGGCATTTTCATCGCCCCTTGATGGGGAGGACTGGCTTCCCATATCGCGCGTAGCTGCTTCACCGATAGGACTGGTGAAGGGTATCGATGGATCCCAGATACCGAACTGGGTACGAACAGTTTCTGATGGCGATACTCCCATGAAGGCCGCTTTCGAGCACAGCTGCCGATTGGTGGCACGGTGGTGCGATGGACATCCGAGATCATATCCACCAACTATCATCAACGTCTCCGACGGTCAATCGACCGATGGAGATCCTTCTGGGACAGCTTCCATCCTCCGACAGCTCCATACCGAAGATGGAGAATGCCTTGTGTACAACCTTCACGTGAGCTCAGCCGGTGGAATAGAGAGTGTCTTCCCCGACAGTGCTGCTGGGTTGGATGAGCATGGAAAGCTGCTCTATTCGATGTCGAGCCAATTCCCACCACATCTAGTCGAACGAGCACAGGCCCTTCGAATGCCGGTGAATCCGGCTTCGCGATTCTTCGCCTATGGTGCAGGTACCGAGGTAGTAACGAGCTTCTTCGACCTTGGAACGAGGACTACACGGCTCGCATGAAGACGAGGATCACTTCGGGGCATCGGAACTTCTCACGACTCGCATTCCATTCCTACGTGGGTCATCCTCCTTCAGGTGAAGACCGCGGCATAGCTGATTCAAGCAGACGCCGGTGGGTCTTATGCGATGGTGCCAGCGAAGGGTGGGACCCCGCTGGCTGGGCAGGCATCCTGGCAAGGAGCCTTGCCAGGCATGGGCCCAATGCAAGGGCTATTGTGAATGCCCGTGAGGATTTTGCTTCTTCCTCTGGCAGCAAGGAGACACCCGGAGGAGCGGACTGGCTGAGTATCCGTGCAAAAGAACGCGGGTCTTGGGCCACCGCCCTCGTAGTCGAGGCTAGTCCGGGAAGCCAGTACCTCGAGATCTCAACCATTGGAGATACCTGCGTATTCATCCTCGATGGATTTGTACCAGTACTCTCCTTCCCGCTTTCTGACCCCCTGCTGTTCTCGTCAAGCCCTGGCCTGATCGGTGGCGAGCATGGACCAATTCCTGACTTCACGCGCTTGGTAGTCCCCCTTGGCCGACTTAAAAGGCCCTCCTTCGCCCTTGCCACAGACGCATTGGCGGCAAGGTTGCTCAGTGAAATGGGGTACACCAAGGATGACGGCTCGACTAACTCAATCTGGCGCTTTTTGGCCGGAGCAAACGAGAAAACATTCAAGACCTGGGTAGAAGAGGGAATGGAGCGGGGAGTCATGACGCGCGATGATGCGACCCTCATGTGGGTGTGGCGCACATGAGGTGGCCAGGAATCGCTGAATACAATGCCGCCTTCGCCGACCCTGATCGTTGCCTGCTTGGGCCATCCCTCAAGGGAGCGAAACCCAAGCTTGGACCTTTTGGCATTCCCTTGCCATTGTCCGGGGGCTTTGCCTACATCTATGACGTTACGATCCCCAGCGGAGCACGCAAAGCAGTGCGCTGCTTCAACGCCGACCTCCCTGAGCAACGGAACCGAGCAAAGGCAGCCATCAAGGAACTGGCTGAACTCCTCGGTGAGAATCCAGAGCTTCGCCCTTGGTTTGTTGACATTGTCTGGGAAGACGACTGCATAAGCGCAGCTGGTACCAAGGTCCCCGCCCTCGTCATGGATTGGATCGAAGGTCAGACCCTCGGGCAGTACCTCGAGGCGATGCACCATGACGGTAGCGCGCTTTCGATTCTGCGGGAAAAGCAGGCAGCCCTGGTGACCAGCCTGTCGGTTCATGGAATCGTGCATGGTGATCTGCAGACGGGCAATATAGTCATCGACAAAAGGGGGAACCCAAAGCTAATTGACTATGATGGCATGTGGTTCACTTCAGGGGGGCCACCCCCAGCAGCAGAATCGGGTCATCCCAATTTCCAGCACCCATCCTGGGTTGCAGCATCAGACTCGGGCAAGAAAGATTCCTTCCCGTCAATCGCCATCGACCTGGGACTAGCTGCCTTGGTGGCTCGGCCTGATTTGTTCGACATCCATTCCACGGGCGAGAATGTGCTCTTTGTTCGTGATGACTTCGAGGAGCCTGAGTATTCCGCCGCCTTCGCAGCGATTAGGGCTATCCCTGAATTGCGGGTTGCAGCGGATCTCTTTGCTGGCCTCTGCCGATCCCCCATTGAGATCCTTCCCAGTCTGGAGGATTTTCGTATCGAGGCATCGCGGGCACGTAGCTCAGAAACTGCTGGCGCTGTATTGCTTGCGCCAGCATGGGAGCAGGTTGAATCGAAAGCCCAGGCTCGAGCCCGAGGACCTTATGTTGGTGCTTACCAGGTTTTTGATGCCAAGAATTACCGAAGCATAAGTGGAGCCGTAGGCCGCAAGGTCGAGATTGTCGGCCGCGTCCTTGAAGTCAAGCACGGCATCACGAAGTATGGACTGCCATACGTATTTGTGAACTTCAGCGATTGGAGAAACGATTGCTTCAAGCTGAGTATCTGGTCCGAAGGACTCGATACCTTTGCGAATGAACCAAGTGCATCTTGGGCTGGGAAATGGATCAGTGCGGTAGGGCTGGTTGATGAACCCTACCGGGGAGCGCGTTCATATGCAACCCAGCTCTCGATCACGATCCAGGATAGCTCTCAAGTGCGGTTCATCGATGATGCCGAAGCCCGATATCGACTCGGAGAAGCGCCAGCGACGAGCTTCAAAGACAATACTGCTCTCCTCGGTTCCATGGGCACCAAGTCTGCGGGTAATCCCAATTCGGCGATGGCAGGCAAGCCGTCGAATGCTGACCTTGTAGCAAAATTGTCGCGCACAACTGCCTCTACTCCACAACGGACAAGCAGCGCTCCAAATCAAGGCTATCAGAATCGAACGCCAGTTCCGTCGAAACCTGACATGGGCGGAGTGAAAGCTCTCTTCACCTGGGCTCTGGTCATTGGGGGAGGGCTGTTGCTGCTGCGAGTGTGTTCGCTGTAGTCCCGATCGGATCGCAGGGCTCGCGGTGAGGCCAGGTGACTGGATGCCGGCAACCTGCACAAGTCCGGGTGCAAGCCCCGACACTTGGATCATGAAATCCCCCCCAAGTACTGGCCTCGTGCCTGAGAAGGTTGCTATGACGTCGGTCTCGGAGATCGAGGGAATGAGTGTGCGGGCGCATCGAAGAGAGAAACGATATGACAATCAGAGTACCTGAGGACTTGAAGGAAGGGCTTGAAAGGGTGGCTATTATCCTAAGGTGTTTCACTAATCAATATGAACTCAGGGTCCTTCTCGAGGGGCAAGAATCCCAGAGACAATAGGCTAGCCATTGATCACCTCGATCAATTCCCGATGTACATAGAGCTGGTACTTCCCGTACTCCAGGTGCTCGAGTATCCCCGCCTTTTCAAGGCTCTTGAGGTAGCGCGACGCCGTTGTGTAGTGGATCTCGAGGCTTCGCCCCAGATTGACCGGCGAGAGGATAGGATTGAGAAAGATCTGCTCGGCGATCTCGAGGGAATAAGGGAGTGCAGATCGGAACCGCCACCGCCCTCACCATCAAGTCAGCCTCGGCGACTGTCATCACCTTCGGCACCTACACGGCCACCAAGATGTCCGACAATGTCGCCGACCTTGGAACCAATGCCCTGCTGTTCAGGAATGGCGGAACCGAGCGATCCTTTACTGCAAAGATCGCGGGCTTTACAAATGGAAGCGCACGCAAGCTCGGCTCAAGGGCTATTGGAATCGGCAGCCAGCCCATAGCGGGCCGCCTCAGCAAGCGGACGAGCACGGTCAATGCCGCAGACACCCAAACCGTCACATCAAGCATAGACGGGACCCTGTCCTTTACGAGGGCAGTCGCAAACACCCCCCAGACAATCACAATTGATACCAGTGTCCCGGTCGATTCCGGAAGCGGCACGGGCAGCGGTGGATCCTCAAGAGACAGGCTCCGCTCTTTATGTCCCTCAGGGGTATCTCTGAAAGTTCCTTCTTGATGAAGTGGTTTGACACATCAGGAATTCTCAATTACGCTTTTAGCGGTGGTCCCATGCGAAAGATAATTCTCCTTCTTGTACTTTCAATTTCCGGCTCTACGGCTGAATCTGTGGGTGAATTCCGGCAGAAATCAGGGAATTTTCAGT
>JBMOIK010000221.1:0-6838 GCA_049317365.1 Rectinemataceae bacterium
AAAATTCCCTGATTTCTGCCGGAATTCACCCACAGATTCAGCCGTAGAGCCGAAACGGGAGCCCGCCATGTCAACGACGGTCTCTTGCGCCTCCTTGCCATCCTTGCTCAAACCAAGACCGATCATTCCGCCCTTCTTTTCGACGAGATCGAAAACGGGATAAACCCCGAGCTCGTCGAAGCACTCGTCAACATGCTCCTTTCATCCCGTAAGCAGATATTCGTCACGACACACAGCCCGATGGTCCTCAATTACCTGGCTGATGAAGAGGCCAAGGGATCGGTGATCTTCATGTACCGAAATCATCGCGGATACTCCCGGGCGAAGCGCTTTTTTGATGTTCAAGAGGCGGGAGAGAAACTGGCTCTTCTCGGTCCGGGCGAAGTCTTCATCGATACGGATCTCGTCCGGATTTCGGAGATGCTCGGCGAAGAAGAGGATCGACAGCGATGATCCTGATCCTCTCGGGTGAAGGTCCCACGGACATGGGAAAATAGATCCCGACTCCGGAAGGATCTCGATTTTCCCCTGGCCCGATGGCCGAACTGGTCGACCGCGAACTATTCCCACGACTTGACGGATCGATCCTGCGACACGAATGTCCCTCCATAGATGTACGATTCCTTGCCGAGAGGGATCTTTCAGACCTAAAAAGCCTGCCGCCCAGACTTCTCTACGGTTTGAAGCGCGGCAAGAACACAGCCTTTTTCGCGATGCCGATGGCAGCAGATCCTCTTCCGCCAGCCTCTGGGAAGAAAAGCGCGAGTCGATGAAGGCCGGATTCAGGCAGGTGTTGTATCACAATGGGGTCGCCATGCTTCCCCGACCCAAATCGGAGGCGTGGCTTATCTGCGCACTCAAGTCCGATCCCGGAGTGGCCTGCGACCGCCTCGAGGAAAGGAGCGGCAATGATGGAAGCCCAAACTCGCTGAAGCGGGAGCTTGCGGAAATTCTCGGCCACGAAGCATCCGGACAGGAACTGGCTGATCTTGTCCACGATGGCACTATCGATCCTCGAACCATCAAGATGAGCAGCTACGAAGTTTTCAAGACAGAATTGCGGCAGGTCGTGGATTCGGTCCTTGGTGGCGAATAAACGACTACCCTCCCGACTCCTGCGAAGCCATGTCACGGCACTATATTGCCCTTGCTTGGCAGGGTACTATCCTTCCGGCGACCCGTCGATACCTTCGGTATGGCAGGCCTGATGGCCGCTCCCAAGGGCAGCAGCGAAAGGCAGCGCCGAAAGGTCGACACCATGGCAGAAAAGCAGCAATTACACCCTGATCTGGCCGCCTTCGAAGGTCTCCGCCCCGGCGGCCTCAGGCTCTCGCCCCTGGTCCTGGGAATAGTCAACTCCCTGGGCGCGATCAACATGGCCCTCCACCGCGCAGGGAAGGGCATGACGAGGAGTCGCCACAGGATCCCCTCACCAGGCGGGATGGCCGATTTCACGCTCTACGAGCCTGCAGGCCTAGCGGCTGGCGCGCCCTGTCTCATCTACCTCCACGGTGGGGGCTTCGTGCTAGGGGATTTTCCCTATTCCCACGATTTCGCCATCAGCTACGCGCGCGCCTTGCCCTGCAAGGTCCTCTTTGTACGCTACCGGCTCGCCCCGAAGTGGCCCTTCCCCCAGGGCCTCGAGGACTGTTACGCAAGCCTCGTCTGGGCCCGTGACCACGCGACCGAACTCGGGATCGACATGACACGGATAGCGGTGGGCGGGGACAGCGCGGGGGGCTGCCTTGCCGCAGCGCTCTGCCTCCTTTCCCGCGACCGGGGCGGGCCGGCCATCCGCTTCCAGATGCTCGTCTACCCCGTCACCGACCGCCGCCTGTCCACGCCTTCCATGAAGGAATTCGACAACACGCCCATCTGGAATTCGAGGTTGAGCAGCCAGATGTGGGCGCATTACCTCTGCGACGGCGACCAGTGTCTGCCTGGCTACGCCTCGCCGATGGAGGCGGAGAGCCTCGAAGGACTGCCTCCGGCCTATGTCGAAATCGAGGAATTCGACTGCCTCCGCGACGAGGGAAGGGCCTACGCCCAGCGGCTGGCAGCAAGCGGTGTCGAGGTCGAGTTGAACGAAATACAGGGCAGCTGCCACGGTTTCGATGTCCTTTCCGGATCAGGCATCGCGAAGCAGGCCATGGAGCGCAGGTACGCCGCCCTTCGGGCCAATCTCCGGTAAGCCGACAGCCCGCCTGGCCTGCGGCTTGACCGGCGCCGTGTCTGACCGATGTCTGGCCTTGCCCAAGGCGCTCCATTCCCGTATTTTCAAGGCATTCCCCGACGCTGTACGAAAGGCGGAACTCACATGGAATCCAGTTCAGGCGGCACTACGACACATCGAATCATCATCACGGGAGGCACCCGCGGCATCGGAGCCGGCCTCGTGCGCGCCTTTGCGGGCGCTGGCTGGGAGGTACACTTCAGTGGCCGCAGCGAGGCAAGCGTCAAGTCGGCCATGGAGGGCATGCCCATCGGCCTGGCTGATCGGGTCTCAGGCCATGCCTGTGCCGCCGACGATGCCGAGGGCCTTTCGCGTCTATGGGAAGGCGCCTCGCGCGAGGGCCGCGTCGATGTCGTCCTCTGCAACGCCGGCATCAGCCACAGCCGCCCCCGATTCACCGACCACAGCCCCCAGGAGCTCCGTGATGTCGTCGTGACCAACCTTCTCGGCCCCATGGTCGCGGCACAGGTCCTCATTCCCCGGCTCGAGGCCCAGGGTGGGGGCTACTTCTACGGAATGGAAGGCTATGGCTCAGGTGGCCAGATCCAGGCAGGCATGAACCTCTATGGCAGCAGCAAGTACGCCCTGGCCTACCTCCTGCGAGCCCTGGCGGCGGAAAGTGCAGGAAGCAAGGTAGCAATTGGGGCATTGTCGCCAGGCATGGTGGTCACCGACCTCCTCCTCTCGGGCGAGGGAGGGCTCGCTGGAATATCCACGATGGATGCAGGCAGGAAGCGCATCTTCAACATCCTGGCGGACCGCGTCGAGACGGTAGCCCCCTGGCTCGCCGCCCGCGTGATGGAGGACGTCGATCGCGGAGGAAGGCCCGGCAGGCTCACGCGCCACGACTGGCTCACCACGCCCAAGATACTGGCCCGCTTCCTGACCGCGGGCATCGCGAAGAGAAACGTCATCGAAGGAGCCTCATGATGGGCGAAGACGCGAAAAGTGCCCAAACCGGGCTGCTAGCGAAGCAACTATCGAAGCAGTCGACCGGTATAATCGCAGTTACTCTATTTGCAGTCCTTATGACTCTGGCGGTCGCCCTCCTTACCCCCGCCCTCCAGCGCTTCGAGTCGCCAGGTGCGGCCCTGATCACCCGCGATGCCGACCTGCCAGCCGCGCAGCGCGCTGCCCACTACGAGTGGAAGCTCAACGAGCCCGGCTTTGCCTCGCGGGCCTCTGCCTGGGGCCTCTATGGGCTCCATCAGATCCTGTCCTGGGGCATGATAGCCTGGGGCGTGCGCCGGAAAAAGGCTCTTGGAGCAGCAGGAGGACCGCGTTTCTCCGACCGGCTCGATCCGGCAGGCATCGGCTTCCTCCTGGTCAATGTGGCCTTCGGCCTCCTCCACCTCGTCCAGACCCAGCTCTTCTACGACGGCCTGGCGCAGGATGTGGCGGTGATCTCGAGCCAGTATTCGGTCATCGTAATGCTGATATTGATACTCGTGATACAGAACGACCGGAGGGGACTCCTCTTTGGCTGGAAGGTCCCGATGCCGAAGGCTGCGGTGGCTTTCATCAAGAAGTACCACGGCTACTACATCGCCTGGGCCCTCGTGTACACCTTCTGGTTCCACCCCATGACCGGCACGGTCGGACACCTCGTCGGAATCTTCTACATGCTCATGCTCCTGGGCCAGGGCGCCCTCCTGTTCACCAAGCTCCACGTCTCGCTCAAGTGGAGCGCCTTCCTGGAAGCCCTCGTGCTCATCCACGGCGCGACGGTCGCCCTGGCCATCCAGCAGAGTCCCATCTGGATCATGTTCATGACCGGCTTCGGCTTCATGTTCATAGGAACCCAGCTCTGGGGCCTCAAGCTGTCCCGGACCCTGAACATCGTCGCGGTCGGCCTCTACGCCGCGATCGTCATAGTGCTGTATTCCGGCTCACTTGCCGGCTTCGGGCCCCTCTTCGCGCAAAAACCGGCCAATATCCACCAGATACTGTGGATTCCCGTCACCCTCTACGGCCTCGTCCCCGTCTTCCTCGGCCTCGCAGCCCTCCTGGCGTGGATAGGAAGGCTCGCGAAGCGGCAGCGGGCCGGCTAAGGCTCAGGCTCAGACTCCCGGGGGCAGGCGGTCCTTCCAGGGCCGCGCCTCCTCGAGCTGGGAGGCGAGCCTGAACAGTCCCGCCTCGTCACCGTACTTTCCCACGAAGTGCATGCCGATCGGCAGGCCATCGGGGCTCCAGTACAGGGGCACCGACATGGCGGGCTGGCCGGTGACATTGAAGACCGCCGTCCAGGGCATGAACTCGAAGGTCTGTGCGGCCAGGGGTTTCATGATGCCCATGGCCTTCAAAAGGCCGCCACCGTCAAAGGCACCAATTACCCTGATGAGGGCCTTTTCGCCGGCGGAGGGCTGGAGCGAGCCGACCTTCACGGGAGGCCGCGAGAGGGTGGGTGTGAGGAGGAGGTCGTAGCCCTCCGCGAAGGCCGCGATCTGCCTGGATGCAAGCTGGAGGTAGCGCGCTGCGGATGCATAGTCCTGGGCGCTCAAAGCCTTCCCGAGCATGCCGAGGCCGAAGCTCGAGCGGTCATAGTCCTTCACCGAAATCCGCTTGCCCGCCGCGCGGGCGGTCTCCACGATATCGGCGCGCAGTTCCGCTGCGAGGATGGTGACAAAAGCCAGCGAGAAGGCCTCTCCATCCACCGGAGGGGCCGCCTCGACCAGCTCGTGTCCGAGATCCTTCAGTATTCCCAGGGTTTCAGCCAGCCCCTTGAGGACCTCGGCATCGACGTTCTTTCCCATAAGCGGCTTGCCCGTAAAGGCGATGCGCAGCTTGCCCGGCTTTTTCGCCAGCTCGGCGAGGTAGCTCCCCGTGGATGCGGGCGCATGATAGGGCGCGCCGATGTCGGCCCCCTGTGTCGCGTCGAGCATGGCCGCCGAATCCCGTACCGAACGCGTAAGCACATGCTCGATGGCAAAGCCGTGCCAGGCCTCTCCGATGGCCGGTCCCGTAGGCGTGCGCCCGCGCGTGGGCTTGAGCCCGAAGAGGCCGCAGGCAGAGGCCGGAATGCGGATCGAGCCACCGCCATCCCCTCCCGAGGCCAGGGGCACGATGCGCGCCGCGACAGACGCTGCCGAGCCTCCCGAGGAGCCTCCCGGCGTGCGCGTCGTGTCCCAGGGATTGCGCGCCGCCCCGAAGGCCACCGGCTCGGTGTAGGGGGTTAGCCCGAACTCCGGGGTATTGGTCTTGCCCAGGATGATGACGCCCGCCTTTTTCCAGCGCTTCACGAGCTCGCTGTCGACCAGGGCGGGAATGTTCTTGAGCAGCCGGTTGCCGGAACTCGTGGGCACTCCTGCGACCGTGGCCAGGAGGTCCTTCACGAGGAAGGGCACGCCAGCGAAGGGCCCTTCGGGAAGCGACCCCTTGGCCGCCGCCCTCGCCTCCTCATAGAGCTTTGTCACCACCGCGTTGATGGCGGGATTGTGCTTTTCGATCCGGGCGATGGCCTCCTCGACCAGTTCGGCAGCGCTCACTTCCTTCCGCCGGACGAGATCGGCGAGGCCTAGGCCATCATGCTTGGGATAGTCGGGGAAGGCTGCCATGGGGGTTCCTTTGCTGAAGTTGTCTTGTCTCCAGTGTGACCGAGCCTATCCCGGGCCGCAAGAGCCAGGAGCCCATCCCCGGTCGCTGCATCCCGTTGCTAGCGCTGGCCCTCCCCGGCTACAGTAGCTCCCAATGGCAAAGTCAAAGGCCGCCAAGGCCCTGGTCTTCCGCTGCGTCTCCTGCGGCCACGTCGAGGCGAAATGGCTCGGGCGCTGCCCGGGCTGCAGCGAGTGGAACAGCCTCAGGGAATCCACTGCCAAGGGCAACGAGGGTCCCGAGCGGGCGGGCGAAAGCTTTCCCGTGCCCATTGGCGCGATAGACGCCAGCGAAGCCTCGCGCATGAGCACGGGCCTCGGTGAGTTCGACCGCGTGCTCGGCGGCGGCCTGCTCCGCGGTTCGGCCATCCTCATCGGAGGCGAGCCGGGCATCGGGAAATCCACGCTGCTCCTGCAGGTCGCGGCCTCCTGCGCTGTCAACGGACGGGTGCTGTACGTGTCCGGCGAGGAATCCCCCGCACAGATCCGCATGCGGGCGGGCAGGCTCGACGCCGTGCGGGAGGGACTCGAGGTCTTCGCCTCCGGGAACCTCGCGACCATCAGGGCGGCCCTCGATTCCCTGCGGCCCACGGTCGTCATAGTTGATTCGATCCAGACCCTCTGGTCCGACGAGGCCGGCTCCGTGCCCGGCACGGCCAACCAGATCAAATTCTGCGCGCAGGAGCTCGTGGGCTGGGCCAAGGCCCACGACTCGAGCCTCTTCCTCGTGGCCCACGTCACCAAGGACGGCCTCATCGCCGGTCCCAAGGCGGCGGAGCACCTGGTCGACGCGGTGCTCTCCTTCGAACAGGGAGAGGGCGACATCCGCGTGCTGCGCGCCGCGAAAAACCGCTTCGGCTCGGTCGATGAGGTCGGGCTGTTCAGGATGGGCCCGAAGGGCCTGTCGGAGCTCCTCGACCCCAGCGGCCTCTTCCTGGTCAGGCGCGAAACAGGGATGCCTCCCGGCGTGGCCGTCGCTCCCGTGCACGAGGGCTCACGCGTGCTCCTGGTCGAG
>JBMOIK010000222.1:0-6797 GCA_049317365.1 Rectinemataceae bacterium
CCGCGACCACGAGACTGCCAGAACCCTCCCTGTCATTGAGACAATAGTGGCACTTGGCACCATCATCGACCTCTCTGTCCTTCGCCCGAACCAGGACGCAGCAGAGGGCATTCTCGTCGTGCTCTTCGCCACAGCCATGCCGGCAGACGATCTGTCGTTCCGGATCTTCGATACCCTCCGGCCTCTCTCGGCGGCCCAGGTAGCCACCCTGATCGGCATCCCGGAAACGGCTGCTTCCACTCCCATCCCGGCTGCGAAGGTGAAACCCACCGGCAAGGCCGGCAGCACTTCAGCTGCAAAGCCTCCTTCAGGAAGCGCTGCCACGGTCCCTCCCCCGGTCGTCCCGAAGCCTGGTCCCCCGGTCCTGGCACCGGAGCAGCCTGTCAATCCTCTGCCCCGCATCCTCATCGTCGAAAGCGAAACCGGGGATCTGTGCCTGCTTCAGCGCATGTTTGCCACTTTCGGCCGGATCGATTCTTCAACCACGGCAGAGGAAGCCATTGCCGTCTTCCAGCTTGCCCTCGAAGGTCAGCGCTTTGGCCTCGTGTTCATCGCGGCCGGGATCGAGGGCCAGGAAGCTTCCGAAGCCCTGGCTTCCATGCGGAGTCTCGAGTCCGAGGCTGGAATCTTTCCTGGCGACGGTGCGCGCATCGTGATGGCCGCCGAACTCCGGGATTTCGCCTCCGTCACCTCCGCCTTCAAAAACCAATGCGACCTCTATCTGGTAAAACCCCTGTCGGCAGCCAAGGTCGCTGAATCCCTCCAGAAGCTCGGCTTCGTGCAATTCCTGGAGGATTCAGGGTTTGGAAGCCCTCTTGCAGGCCTTGAGGCCAGCGACGATTCACCGGACCTCCTGAATGAGCTGCACAACATCGAGTACGAATTCCTCCGGGCCACGACGATGGAGGAATTCAGCAAGCTGGTTGTCAAACGGGGCCGTGAGTTCCTGGACTTCGACCGCATGGCCCTCCTCCGCTACGATGCCGCCACCGAGACCATGCGCGGCACCTGGGGCATCGACGAGACCGGGGCTCTCGTCGACCAGAGCGACTTCAAGGCTGCAGTCGCCCCGGATGACGACTTCGTCCGGGAAAACCTGCAAAAACGGAGTTTCTTCTCAGTCCGCGACGGGAGGGTGCTCCTGAACCATGGAAAGGCGGTGGGACGGGGCTGGAACGCCATGATCGCCCTGTGGAGCGGGGACCATGTCATTGGCTGGATCGCGGCGGACAACCACCTGCGCCACCGTCCCCTCCTCCCCCTCCAGCGTTGGCTCGCCGTGCTCTTCGGGCAGCTTGTCGAAAGCCACCTCGACCGCAAGTACCAGAGCGAGAGCCTCATTGCGACCGTAGCCCAGCTCACGGCGGAGCGCGAAACCCAGGCCCGTGAGCTTCGCAAGCTGATCGAAGGGGAGCAATCGCAGAACACCGTCAAGGACCGGCTTTTCTCCGTTTTTGCGCATGACCTCCGGGGTCCCCTGGGTGCCATGCAGGGTATCGTGGACAAGGCGCTCGCCGATGAGGATTCACTTTCCGGGCAGGATATGCTCGACGCCATGCCCGAGATCCAGCGTTCCATCCACAGCGCCTTTGGCCTCCTGGAAAACCTCCGTGAATGGGTACGCGCACAGATGGACGAAATCGCAGTCCTGAGGCAGCGGCTTTCTGCCAAGGACCTGGCTACCGCCGTGATAGCCAGCCTCTCCTGGGCCGCGCTGCGCAAGAGCATCACCATCGTGAACGAGATCGGCGACGACACCTACATCACCGGGGATAACCGCATAATCTCCGCGATCCTAAGGAATTTCCTGTCCAACGCCATCAAGTTTTCGTCCCAGGGCGGCCGTGTGGTCTTTTTTTCAACCTGGGACAGTGATTCCCTGTCCACCCGGCTTTCCGTCAGGGACGAGGGCATCGGAATGAGCGACGAACAGCAGACGCGCATCTTCACCATGGATCCCGGCAAGCGTCGCGAGGGGACAGAGGGCGAGGGCGGCAGCGGCATCGGACTGGTGTTCTGCGCCGATCTGGCCAAACGCCTCGACGCCTACCTCGAGGTGACGAGCGAAACCGGGAAGGGGAGCGTGTGCAGCCTGGTGATGCCCGAATCCCCCGAGGAAGAGCTGGAAAACCTCGGCTGAGCCTAGTTCAGGGCACGGCTACTTCAGGGCCTGACTACTCCAGGCCCGGCTACTTCAGGCCTGTCACTTCGCCTGAGTCGAGGTCGTAGTAGCCGGCCTTCAAGGCAAGATCGCCCTTCTCCATCGCCTCGGCGATGGCCGGAGACTTCGCGATCGACGCGAGGATGAGGCGGGCGTTCTCGCGGACGGTGTTGTCCAGGAGATCGCCTCCGGCCGGCCTGGCCTTGTCGATGGCGGGGCGGATCATGTCGGCGATGGCTGCGATGGCTGGCGGCATCACGCCACCCTTTATGGTAGCGTCCACCGCGCCACAGCGCGTGTGCCCGAGCACGAGGATATAGCCCGCACCGAGGTGCTCGACCGCGTATTCGATGCTCCCCATCTCCAGCTCGCCGACTACCTCGCCTGCAGTGCGGACGACAAAGAGGTCTCCCATTCCCTGGTCAAAGAGGATCTCCGGAGGCACGCGGGAATCAGAGCAGGACACCACTACTGCGAAGGGATGCTGGGCCTTTGCGATCTCGGCGAGCCGTGCGCGGTCCTGGGCCGGGTGTATGGACTTGCCCGAGGCAAAGCGCGCATTGCCCTCGAGGAGCCTCTTCCAGGCGTTGGCACTGCCCGACTCGGTGGCGATCAGTTTTTTATCCGAGAAGACACCCTGCTCGACACGCATTTTCCGGATGTACTCCACCGCGATGCGGGCAGCGCGGGTGGCGTCGGAAACGCGGTCGGTCCCCACGCGGTCGACCCCGTGGATGACAGACATCCTGCCGGTTGCCGGATCGACGGAGGCGCGAAAATTGAAGTCAGAACCATCGTCCCGGATCTGGAGGAGCCAGTCGCCGCTCCTGTGCGTCAGCGAGGCCCAGCGGTCCGAATCCTGGCGGCGGAGCAGGGTCGTGTCCCCCTGCGCAAGAAGGGCGGCTATGTCGCCAAGCCAGACCAGCTCGTCCCCGGGGACAGCGAAGCTCCTGACCTGGACGGGCGGCGTATAGGTAATATAGCCTGCAAAGTCGCCTGGGGCAGCCAACGCAGGGAGGACTGCGAGGGCGAACAGGACGCAGAGCGCTGACAGGGCAGGGACATTCCGCATGGGTAGAGGCCTCCGCGAGCATCTTGGCCGAGATTTGCCAAACGCGCAAGCCAAGTCGGTCCTGTAGGCGTGGCCTGCAGGCTGCCGATCCCTGCAGCCTCGTGCCGGGCGCACAAAATAAAAAAACCTGGCCCGAGGCCAGGTTTTTCTGCGTTCACGATCGGGGGATTACCAGTTGGCTGCGGCGTTCTTTACGGCTATGGCGCCTGATTTAGTATCTACGCTGTGACAACTTAGGCAGGAACCCTTGTCGATGATGAGGAAGTCATTGTCTTTCTGGTTCTGATAGTGGTTGCGGTGCACCATGCGACCGAGTACCGGGGCCATGGCACTCGCATAATGACACTTGAGGCAGTCCATTGGAACGTTCTTGACGAGGTTCTTGATGTCAGGATGCCCATCCTTGATCGCGTCGAGAACCTTGGTCAGACGGAAGTCGCGCTTGGCCGTCGCAACATGGCATTCAACGCAGCCCTTGGGCTGGGTATCGGGGGAATTGATTCCGGGGAGGACAGGCATGGAGCCTGCTGCTGAGGCAGAGAAGACCATCGCGAAGAGGCCGAGGGCGAAAAAAACCAGGGTTGGCGCTAGCTTGCGCATGTGAACACTCCTCATGCTAGGTATCGATAAAACTTGCTCAGGCAAAGGATCACCCTGTCGGGCAGATTTGTCAATGACGCCAGGGGTGACCTCCCCCGGCCTGGTCCGGCCGGCACAGGCCAGCGGGGAGGGAGCGGAGGGGGAATCAGCCACCATTGGCATAGCTATGCAGGCCAGAGAGGAGAAAGTTGACGCCCGCAAAGGTGAAGATCGTGAACAGGAAGCCGATGATCGACAGGATGGCCGAGATGCGGCCCTTCACCTTCATGATGAAACGGGTATGGAGGAAGGCCGTGTAGACAAGCCAGGTGATGAGGGCCCAGGTTTCCTTGGGATCCCAGGTCCAGTAGGAACCCCAGGCGTATTCAGCCCAGATGGCCCCGAAGATGAGGGCGCCAGCGGTGTAGATCGGATAGCCGATCATGATGGTCGTGTACATGATCCGGTCGATGGCCTGCCGCTTGGTCTCGTCCTTGGTGAGGAGGTAGTTTATCGCAGTGACAAAGGACACGGCAAAGAAGGCCTCGCCGATAAAGGCCATTGTCACGTGAAGGACGAGCCAGTAGGACTGGAGGGCCGGGATTGGCGGATTCACATCCTTGCCTACGATGGGTGAGGAGGTGAGCATGACAAGGGCGATGGCGATGATGGTGCCGCCGAAGATGCTCCAGCGAATGATGGATGAGCTCTTCTTTGCGACAAATCGGAGCACCGCCATGACGATACAGAGGGAGGCCGAAAAGAAAATGACAGCTTCATAAGTATTGGTGACCGCTGGAAAGCCGATCTCCACAGTGCGGACGGCGATGGTGCCTAAAAGGGTAAGGCCCGCAATCAGCAGGATCCAGGGAGAGAACATATCGGGCTGGCCGCCCTTCCTTATTAAGGAAACGATCTGGGGAACGGCCGCGACCCAGAGGAGAGCCAAGCCCACGATCGCGAGTATTTCATTGAGTGGCATCAATCTACTCCTTTACTCTTATGGATACTGGTCATGGTCAGGCCCACCATCATAAGGATGAGGGCAATGAGCACTGTGATAAAACCGGGGTCGACCGCAGCGCGAAGGCCGGTGACACCTTCGTCGCTCACTGACATTACAATATAGGTGCCGACCTGGTCTCCGACGGCGACATCACGCTCGGCGATCACCTTGCCATCCCACCATTGCAGGAGATGTGCGGCAAGGCCCTTCCCATCGGCGGCCATCCTGAGCTCGGCAAAGCGGTAATTGCTGTCTGTCAGCATGAGGTCCTGGCCGATGCAAAGGTTGCGAAGGACGCCAGTGCCATCGACAAAGCGGATGGCGCCTTGGCTGTAGTTCATCTGGTAGACCTTGAGCAGACCAACGGAGAGGGGCCGGTTCACCTCGATCTTGTAATCCTTCTGGACGACAAGGTCGCCCTTCCTCAGGTCCACAGTCGAGGTCCACTCCTTCGGCCGGCCATTGGAATATTGGAGGTACTCGAAGCCATTGAGCTTCATGGTGTAGCCGCCGGGAAGGTTCATCACATCGCCCGTGGCCATCCAGAAATCCTGCTCCCGGCGAACCAGGGTAGTGGTCATCGCTCCGACGGTCAGCAGAAGGAGGCTGATGTGGATGAGATCCGGGCCGAAGTGCTTTTTCGCCTTGCGACGGGCGCGCGAGACCAGGCGGTCGACGGTGCAGACGCTTAGATTGATGACAAACAGCACCATGGGAATTATGAAAAGCAGGGAGCTCGTGAAGCGGTCGAGCGTAGTGATCTGTATAGCGCCGGCCAGGAAGGGTCCATAGACTTCGGCGTAGAAACCGGGATCCTTGCCCTGCTGGACGAGGGTCGACAGAAGGGCAAAAAGGGTCAGGAACGCGAGCAGTGCGACTGCGAGCTTCACCGACCTGAAGAACTTGAATATGGCGTTCACAGGATGCACCTCATGGGGGGATTGATCGCTAGCGATCGCGGAATGCGGGCAGAGTAGCGCGGAAGCCGCCGCACTGCCTACCCGGATATCCGGAGCTCGACGATCGACGATCGCCGCCCTGGATACAAACGGCGCCGGGCACGCAAGGTTACGCGTCCGGCGTCGTTTCCGCCCCGATGGGCGGAAAGCCTCGATCCTGGCTTAGCCGGCTATCAGGGCATAGATGATCATGATGACCAGGATCAGCCCGATGGTGACAGCAGTAAAGCCACCGATCCTGGCTGCGGTGTAGACCCAGTGCTTGGCTTCGGTGGTCTCGATCTTCTCGAGCCTGCCGGAGGCGACCAGACGCTCGTACTCGGCGGGCCGCTCGTTCTTGAGCTCCTCCTCGGTGACGCGCCCGGTGAAGATGACCTTGTCCATTGGGAATTTCTCGGGACGGAGATGGGTATTGAAGAAGTGGATCGTGAAGATGAAGCCGACGGCGAGGAGGGCCTCATCGCTGTGCACGATGACGGCCGCGTTGATGAGGATGCCTGGGAGGAAATGGGCAAAGAGGACGGGGAACCACAGGACCAGGCCCGTCGAACCGATGATGGCGACGCCCCAGAAGACCGCGAAGTAGTCGAACTTCTCCCAGTAGGTGTACTTGTCGAACTTGGGCTGGGGGCCCTTGCCGAGGAAGTACTTCACGTTCTGGAACATCTGCTTGATGTCGATGAACTGGGGCATGATCGAGTCAGGGCCCCAGAAGGTTTTCTTGAAGCCATCCTTGATCCAGGACCTGATGATCCACAGGACATGGAGCCCAAAGTAAAGGAAGGTGACGACGGCGAAGAGGCGGTGGAGGAAGCGGGAAGCCATGGGGCCGCCCATCACCCAGGAGAGCCAGACACCCCAGTCCTGGCCGGAGAATTTGAGGCTCATGCCCGTCAGCGCGAGGCCGAGGAAGCTCACGATGACCATGATGTGGAGGATCCGGTGGTAGAGCCGGAACCTCACGAAATAGCGTGTGGACTCAGCGGGCATCGGTGCCCTCCTTGTTTTCCTTGTTTTCCT
>JBMOIK010000223.1:0-6765 GCA_049317365.1 Rectinemataceae bacterium
GTGAGCCTCCTGTTCAGGAGCGAGGAAAAGCGAAATATCATTCTCGCGGCCAGGTCCGCAGCCGAGGTCATCGCTGTTCTGACTGATACAGACTCCTGAGCCGCGACTGCCTGAACCGTCCTGTCTGGCACAAGTGCGAAGCCTGAGTCAAAAAACGCCAAAAAGGCCCGCCGGGAATTCCGTGCGGGCCTTTTCGTTTCCAGGTGCCTTAGGCAGCCCGGAGGGATTTCCTACTCGATTACGGCGAGAATATCCTGCATCTTGACGATGAGGTGCTCGACAGTATCGATCTTGATCTGGGTACCGGCATACTTGTCGTACATGACTTTGTCGCCTTCCTTGACCTTGATCACATCGGCATCGGTGCCTACCGCGATTACCACGCCTTCCTGCATCTTTTCCTGCGCGGTCTGGGGGATGATGATCCCGCCGGCGGTCTTGGCCTCGCTCATCTGGATCTTGACGAGGACACGGTCACCTAGTGGCTTGAGTTTCATCTGGACTCCTTCTGGGGCTTGCTTGATTGTCTGTTGGCTTCACCGAAGCGGGCTTAATATACGAAAATATTGCCCTCTGGGTCAAGCGAAGGACCCACATGGACTTCCATCGTTGAAAGGACGATATTAAGACCCGCAAAGGGAGATTCAATGGCACGCAAGAAGAGTCCGTGGACAAAGACCAAAGATACCCGGAAGACCGGCAGCGCCAGGCCAGGACAGCCCGCAGGCCCCGGGTCCCTGTTCTCCCGTCTTCCCGGAGGGCCCTTCCGCCTTTCCATTGGCTATGTTTTTGCCATCCTGGTCGGACTCGTGCTCTTCAACATGCTCGTGATGGGCTCGGATACCTCGGTGATTCCATACTCCGCCTTCAAGGCAAAGATCCGGGCGGGGGACATAACCCGCGTGGAGATCGGGCAAAACTTCATTGTGGGCTACCTGAACTCAGGGAGGTCCAGTTCCGCCGATACGTCCAGGAAGCCCTTTTCCCTCTTCAATCCAGCGACTGCCATCCCCTCTGTCCGTACCGTGCCCGTGGACGACCCCCAGTTCGTGCCCCTCCTCGAGGAAAAATCCGTTTCCTACCAGTCCGCTCCCCGCGATTCGGGAGGCGTGGTGGGGTTCATCGTCACCTGGGTCCTCCCCCTCGTCTTCATGTTTTTCATCTGGAACCTCCTGATGAAGCGCATGGGTTCCTCCAATTCCAATGTACTGGCCTTCGGACAGAACAAGGCCCTGATCGTCGCCGAGGGCGACATTGCCACACGCTTTGCCGATGTGGCTGGGGTCGACGAAGCCAAGGAAGAACTGGTCGAGGTTGTGGACTTCCTGAAAAACCCCAAGAAATACACGGACATCGGTGGCAAAATCCCCAAGGGAGTCCTCCTGGTCGGTCCCCCCGGAACGGGCAAGACCCTCCTGGCGCGGGCAGTGGCCGGAGAGGCGGGAGTCGCTTTCTTCCGGATGAGCGGCGCCGATTTCGTGGAGATGTTTGTCGGCGTCGGGGCCGCGCGGGTGCAGGACCTCTTCAAGCAGGCCCGTGAGAAGGCCCCCTGCATCGTGTTCATCGACGAGCTCGACGCGATCGGTAAATCAAGAAACGCAGGGATGATGGGCGGCAACGACGAACGCGAGCAGACCCTCAACCAGCTCCTTGTCGAGATGGATGGCTTTGATGCGACGAGCGGCCTGATCATCCTTGCGGCGACCAACCGACCCGACGTCCTGGATCCCGCCCTCCTCAGGCCGGGGCGCTTTGACAGGCAGGTCCTCGTGGACAGGCCAGACCTGGTGGGACGCGAGGCCATCCTCAAGATCCATGCCAAGCAGGTCAAGCTAGAATCAGGCCTAGAACTCTCCAAGGTTGCCAGGGGCACACCTGGCTTTTCAGGCGCGGACCTGGCCAACATTGTCAACGAGGCAGCACTCCACGCTGTCAGGAAGGGCCGGAAAAAGGTCCTGCAGGGCGACTTCGACGCCGCCATAGAAAAGGTCGTGGCTGGCCTCGAGAAGAAGAGCCACGTCATGAAGGCCTCCGAACGGGAAACGATAGCCTGCCACGAGTCCGGCCACGCCATAGCCGCGGCTTCCACAGCCGGCGCCGATCCCGTGCGCAAGATTTCCATTGTTCCGCGCGGTTTTGGCGCCCTGGGCTACACCCTCCAGCTGCCGATCGAGGACCGCTACATCATCACGAGCGAGGAGCTCCTCGGGCAGATCGATGTGCTGCTCGGAGGCAGGGCTGCGGAGGAGATCCGTTTCGGGAAGGTCTCGACCGGGGCGGCCAACGACCTCGTGCGCGCCACCGATATCGCCCGCCGCATGATTACAGACTTCGGCATGTCCGAACGCTTCAAGAACATGGCCCTGACCAAACGCAGCGGGAGCATGAGCGGGCAGCCGCAGGAAGCCTTCCTCACACGGGAATACAGCGAGGAGACGCAGCGCTACATCGACGAGGAAATCGCCCGCGTCATAGCAGCCCGTTATAAGCGTGTCCTGGGCATGCTGGAAGCGCGCCGACCCTCACTGGAAGCCCTGACTGCAACCCTCCTTGAAAAGGAGACTGTCGTGGAGGAGGAGTTCTACGCCCTCCTCGCCGCAGCCAGTGCCGAGCCGGTTTCCACGGGCTGAGACCCCTTTTCAGAGAGCTGAGCACGCCACTTTTGTCAGCTTCGCCCCCTCCAATCGATCTTTTTTTATTGACAAAGGACATGCTGCCAGCGTACCACCATGAGGGGGGGCGCATGACTCAGCTGCTCATTTTCGCACCGTTTCTTCTTGGATTGCTGCTATTGATACCCAAACCTGGATTGCTGGCCTCTGCCCTCGCGGTCGGGTCGGTCCTTCTGCAGGCTGGTCTCGCGATCGCCTTTGCGCTTGGTCCTGGGTCGGGCCTCCTCCCCGTCGGTTCCTTCGAGTTGCCCTTCCAGGAATACCTTATCCTTGCCGTGGAGCTCCTCCTCGTCGTCTATTTCGTGATTGCCGCTGTCAGGTCGAGGCGCCTTTTGCCCCTCGTCCTGGCCCTCGTGCAGGGAGCGATCACCATCGCCGGCGAGGGCATCACCTCGAAGGTAGAGGTAGCCACGAGCTGGACTGTCGATGGCCTCGCCGTCCTCATGGTCCTTGTGATCGGCATCGTCGGCGGGCTCATCGTCCTGTACTCGCTGGGCTACATGCGCCGCTTCCACAAGGAGCACGCAGGAACCCCCGACAGGCGCAGCATGTTCACTGCGGTGTTCATGATCTTCCTCGGAGCCATGTACGGCCTGGTGCTGACCAACGACCTCAGGCTCATGCTCCTGTTCTGGGAAATCACGACCTGGGCAAGCTTTGTCCTGATCGGGTACTCCAAAGACAAGGTTTCTGAGAAGTCCGCCTTCCTGGCCCTCTCCCTGAACCTTGTGGGTGGCATTGCCTTTGCAGTCGGAAACCTCTTTCTGGCCTCTACGGCCGGTACCCTTGAGCTGTCGGCCTTAGGTGGCCTTGGAGCAGGGGTCGCGGCGATTCCTGTGGCCTGTATCGCCCTGGCGGGCCTCGTGAAGTCGGCCCAGCTTCCCTTTACGCCCTGGCTCCTTGGGGCGATGGTGGCTCCTACGCCGGTGTCGGCCCTTCTCCATTCTTCAACCATGGTAAAAGCTGGCGTCTTCCTTCTTCTACGGCTTTCTCCAGCGCTCGCAGGCAGGCTTACGGGAGACCTCGTCGCCCTCGTGGGAATACTGACCTTCCTCCTCTGCGCCTTCATGGCTGTAGCGCAGCGGAATTCGAAGCGGGTGCTCGCATTGTCCACCGTCTCCAACCTCGGCCTCATTGTCGTATGCGCGGGCATAGGCACGCCGCAGCTCCTGTGGGCGGGGTTTTTCCTCATCCTCTTCCACGCCGTAGCCAAGGCCCTTCTCTTTCTTGGAGTGGGCACCGCGAGCCTCGGCACGGGTAGCCTCGACATCGAGGAGATGGGCGGGCTCATCGTGACGATGCCGCGCCTGGCCCTCTTGATGTTCATAGGCATTGCAGGAATGTTTGTCGCGCCCTTCGGGATGCTGATCTCGAAGTGGACCGTGATGGAAGCCTTTATCGCGGGCAATTCCCCCATCAATCCGGTCATCCTCGCCTGCCTGGCCTGGGGTTCCGCTACCACTGTCCTGTTCTGGACCAAGTGGATGGGAACCCTCATCAGGACCGCCGACCCGTCCGCGCCGACAGGCAGCCTCGAGGCAGGCACGAGCCGCAGCGAAGGCATCGCCGAGGGCCTCCTGGCCTTTATCGCTATTGTTTCCTTTGCAGCCTTCCCCCTGGCCTCGTCATGGATTGCCGAGCCCTGGCTCCGTGCGGCCGACCTGCCCTTCGCGCCGGCCGCCGGAAATGTCGCCCTGGCCCTGGCCATGGTCAGCCTCACGGTGCTTCTCCCCGCCCTCCTCGTGGCCGTCTCGCGTTCCCGCACGAAGGCCCTGTCCACGGCCTACATGTCGGGACGCTCCAACGCGCCGGGACTCCTGTTCAAGGGCTCCGCCGGCGCTGAAAAAGCAGTCGCACTGCGCTCCGTCCAGCTCGAGGGCCTCTTCGGCGAGGGGCGGCTCCTCCCCATCGGGATCGTCCTGGGGACGCTCCTGGCAATCATCATGCTCGGGACGGTGATCGTATGAACTACAGCCATCTCTGGATCGCCCTCGCCTACCTGGTCCTCGGGCCACTACTCGGCGGCCTTCTTTCGGGCATCGACCGGAAGGTCACCGCGCGCATGCAGGGCCGCCTGGGCCCCCCCCTCCTCCAGCCCTTCTACGACCTCCGGAAGCTCTTCTCGCGGCGCATCGATCCGGTCAACGCCCTCCAGTACCCCCTCGTGGCGAGCCACCTCGCCTTTGCAGTGCTGACGGGCTTTTTCATCTTCCTCGGCGGGGACCTCCTCCTCATCATCTTCATGCTCACGCTTTCGGGGATCTTCCTCGTGCTGGCCGCCTACTCCACCGGCTCGCCCTACGGCAAGATCGGCGCCGACCGGGAGCTCATCGTCATGATGGCCTACGAGCCGATGGTCATCCTGACCCTGGTGGGACTCTTCAGGCTGACCAAGAGCTATGACTTCTGGGGCATCGCCGGATCGGGAGTGCCACTGGCCCTCCTCCTGCCGGGCCTCCTTGTGGGCTTTGCCTTCACGCTCATCATGAAGCTCAGGAAGTCCCCCTTCGACCTGTCGACCTCGCACCACGCCCACCAGGAGCTCGTTAAGGGCCTCACCGCCGACATGGGCGGGCCGATGCTGGGCCTGGTCGAACTTGCGCATTGGTACGAATCGGTCTACCTCTACGGCCTGGTGTTCCTCTTCTTCTCCTTCAATCCCATCGCCGCCGTCCTGGGACCGACCGTGGTCTATTTCCTTATAATACTGATAGACAATTCCACCGCCCGCGTGAAGTGGGAGGCGGCCCTGACCGCGGGCTGGGCCATAGCCCTGGTGGCCGGAGTCGGCAACCTCATTCCCTTCTACCTCAGGGGGCTGCCATGAGCACGCTTGAAAAGTCGCCGGCGACCCAGCTTGAAAAGTCGCCGGCGACCCAGCTTGAAAAGTCGCCATGGTTGATACACTACGATGCCTCCTCCTGCAACGGCTGCGACATCGAGGTCCTGGCCTGCCTCACGCCTGTCTATGACGCCGAACGTTTCGGCTGCATCGTCACCGGCGACCCGAAGCAGGCCGACATCCTCCTTGTGACCGGCAGCGTCAACAACTTGAATGAACCAATACTGAAGAACATCTACGAGCAGATGCCCGAACCCCGCGCGGTCGTGGCCATCGGAGCCTGCGCCTATTCCGGGGGAGTCTTCGCGGAGTGCTACAATGTCAAAGGGGGCATCGCCAAGGTCATACCGGTGGATGTCTTTGTCCCAGGCTGCGCGGCACGGCCAGAGGCCATCCTGGACGGTGTCGTGCGGGCCGCAGGGCTCCTGGCCGAACGCAGGCGGGCGATGGGCCGGGGGAAACGCCGCACAGTGACCAAAGGAGAAGCCTCATGAGGGAGCAGATAGATGGCAAGGCCATCGAGACGATAGTCGAGACCATCGAGGCCGCAAGCCTCCTACAGCGAGTCTCCGCCCTGCGTGCAGGTGGCTGGCGCCTCGTCCAGATCCTCGGGATCTCCACGGATGCCACAATTGAACTGAGTTACTCGTTTGGCCTCCGCCATGAGATGCGCGTGTTCCGCTTCAACGCAGAGCCGGAGGTTTCGGTACCCAGCATTACGCCTGCCTTCCCCGGTGCCTACCTCTACGAGAACGAGCTGCGCGACCTCTTCGGCGTCCAGATCCAGTGCATCTCCGTCGACTGGCTCGGGAAGGTCTACGATGTCGCAGCGGATCGGCCCTTCAGCAGGATCAAGGTTGCGCTGCCCAGCAGCGAGGGGGGGCGGGCATGAGCGCTTCAGCGAACCACCCAACCGCCGCGCGTCCCGTTCCAGGGCCCACCACGATACCCTTCGGGCCCCAGCACCCCGTCCTCCCGGAACCCCTCCACTTCGACCTCGTCCTCGAGGACGAGAAGGTGGTCGGTGTCGTCCCACAGGTGGGCTACATCCACCGCGGCCTCGAACTCCTCATAGATAAACGCGATTTCCCCGACTATGTCCATGTAGCCGAACGGATCTGCGGCATCTGCTCCTTCATGCACGGCATGGGCTACTGCGAGGCAGTCGAGGGGCTCTTCGCCACGATCGTGCCCGACCACGCCCGCTGGCTCAGGACCTTCTGGTGCGAGCTTGAGCGCGTGCAGAGCCAC
>JBMOIK010000224.1:0-6684 GCA_049317365.1 Rectinemataceae bacterium
GAGAGTCGCAGCCGCATTAGCTCCGATAACAGAGGACGGGCGTTCTAGCGGCTGCTGGAGAACGGGCCGCCCGTGGGCGGCCCGAGAGTCGCAGCCGCATTAGCTCCGATAACAGAGGACGGGCGTTCTAGCGGCTGCGACTTCATCCAACCTCCCGATGGGGGTGGTGGTGGGGGAGTGGTGGAGGAGGTCGGGGGTGGATTTCGCTTCGTCGGCGATCTTGATCATGACTTCCACAAAGGCGTCGAGGCTTTCCTTGTTCTCGGTTTCTGTCGGCTCGATCATGATGGCCTCGGGAACGATGAGGGGAAAGTAGATCGTCGGCGGATGGAAGCCGTAGTCGATCAGTCGCTTGGCTATGTCGAGGGTATGGATGCCCGGGGCGATGTCGCCCATCGCGACGAACTCGTGCATGCAGCGTCGCGGGTATTTCACCTTGTAGTGACCCTCGAGCATCACCTTGATGTAGTTGGCGTTGAGCACGGCGTTCTCGGCGAGGCGCCTGAAGCCCTCCGCCCCGAGCATGCGCATGTATGCGTAGGCGCGCACCAGGACGCCGAAGTTCCCATAGAAGGACTTGACGCTCCCGATCGACCTGGTTGGCATATAAAGGGCATACTTGTTTCCATTTCTTGCGGCGATGGGGCCCGGAAGGAAGTCCATCAGTTCCCGGCCGACCCCGACAAAGCCCGCGCCGGGACCGCCGCCGCCGTGGGGCGTCGAAAAGGTCTTGTGCAGATTGAAGTGCATCACGTCGATGCCGGAGTGTCCCGGCTTGAATACTCCGGTGACCGCGTTCATGTTGGCGCCGTCGCCATACACAAGGCCGCCCGCATCGTGCACCATCCTCGCGATGGTCTCGATGTTCCGGTCGAAGAGGCCGAGGGTATTGGGATTGGTGATCATGATGCCCGCGATCTCGCCCGTGGCGCTGTCCAGTGCCACCTTTAGGGCTTCGAGGTCAACACCACCCTCGGCATCCGAGGGAAGGGGGATAGTGGTCATGCCTGCCATCGTGCAGGTTGCAGGATTGGTGCCGTGCGCCGAGTCCGGTATGAGGATCTTCGTGCGCCTGGCCTCGCCCCTGGCGACCTGATAGGCACGCATTATGAAGACTCCCGCCAGTTCTCCGTGGGCGCCGGCCGCAGGCTGGAGGCTCGCCGCGGCAAAGCCTCCGATCTCACGGAGGCCTTCCTGCAGCTTGTAGATGAGTTCCAGTGCGCCCTGGCTGAACTCGTCGCCGATCAGGGGGTGCGTGTCGCGCCAGCCGTGGAGGTTGGCCACGAGCTCATTGACCTTGGGGTTGTACTTCATCGTGCAGGAACCCAGCGGATAGAAGTGCGTATCGATCGAGTAGTTCTTCTGCGACAGCCGCGTGAAATGGCGCACGACAGATAGCTCGTCGAGCTCGGGGAGCCTCAGGTCCCCGCGCCGGAGGCCCGCAGGAACAGGAGTCTCCGGAACGTCACAGGCAGGGAGGGAGACGGCGATGCGGCCGGGCGAGGACATCTCATGGAGAAGCTTTTCGGGGACAAGGTTCATTTGGCCGCCTCCGCGAGTCCCGTCACGAGGAGCTCGATCTGGGCCTTTGTCGACATCTCTGTCACGCACACCAGGAGTTCGTGTGTCCGCCCAGGATCGTATTTCGAGAGGGCCAGGCCGGGCACGATGCAGCGCCTCGAGAGCTTCTGGGCGATTTCGGCAGCGGGAATGGGTGTAGATACGACGAACTCCTTGAAGAATTCGCCCTTGCGGACCTTGAAGCCTGGGACCTTCCCTATCTCTGTTGCCGCGTAGTGGGCCTTGTTCCAGCAGAGTCCTGCGATCTGCTGCAGGCCGCGCTTCCCCATCAGGGCCAGGTAGACGCAGGCCTGGAGCATCACGAGGCCCTGGTTGGAGCAGATGTTCGAAACTGCCTTCTCGCGGCGGATGTGCTGCTCGCGGGCGGTGAGGGTCAGGACGAAGCCGCGACGGCCCTCGTGGTCCTGGGCCTGGCCCACGATGCGGCCCGGCATCTTGCGCATGAGCCTGGCGGTCGCTCCCATCATTCCAAGCCAGGGTCCGCCGAAATTCATGGCGTTTCCGAGGACCTGGCCCTCTGCCGTGACGATGTCAGCGCCGAGTTCTCCCGGGCTCTTCAGGATGGCACACATGATCGGATCCGCGTGCACGACAAAGAGGGCCCCCTCGGCGTGTGCCCGGTCCGCCCCCGCCTTCAGGTCCTGGATCTCCCCGTGGAAGTCCGGATAGGAAGCTACGACACAGCAGGTATCTGCGTCCGCCGCAGCGTTCGCGGGTCCGCCCTGATACTCCGCAATCGTGACGTCGAAGGCGGCGAAATAAGTCGCAATTACTGCTTTATATTCAGGATGCAAGGCATCTGGAAGGAAGACCTTCTTCCGCGAGCCGCCCTGGTTGAAGGCCATGAGTACCGCCTCGGCGAGGGCTGTGGCGCCATCGTAATGGGAGGCGTTGACAACCTCCATGCCCAGAAGCTCGGCTGCCATGGACTGGTACTCAAAGATGGCCTGCAGGGTTCCCTGCGACACTTCAGGCTGGTAGGGCGTGTAGGCTGTCAGGAACTCCCCGCGTGAGGCGATGGCGCCGACGGCGGCAGGGATGAAATGGTTGTAGGCACCTGCCCCGAGGAACCAGGCACAGGTCGAGGCCGTCACGTTCTTCGCAGCCATGGACTCCAGTTCGCGCGTGATCTCGAGCTCCGAGAGCCCCTCGGGAAGGTCGAGTTTCGGGAAACGTTTCGAGGCTGGTATGTCAGTGAAGAGCTCCTCCACCGAAGAGACCCCGACCGTGGCGAGCATGGCCTGCCTGTCGGCCTCCGAATTGGCGATAAAGGGCATACTTAGTCCTTCCCCGCTTCCTTCTCGTAGGCGGCGGCGTCCAGGAGGCCTTCGAACTCGCCTGCCTTGGTCGCCTCGACCTTCGCGATCCAGCCAAGGCCGTAGCAGTCGCGGTTGACAAGTGCCGGATCCCCGCCGAGCGCGTCATTTACCGCAGTCACCGTGCCGGAGATGGGCATGTAGAGATCGCTCGCTGCCTTGACCGACTCGACGACACCGAAGGGTTGGCCCTTCGTGAAGCTCTTTCCGACCTCGGGAAGCTCGACGAAGACGATGTCTCCAAGGGCCTCCTGTGCGTGGTCGGAGATGCCGATGACAAAGACGGACCCGTCTTTCCTCGCAAACTCGTGGGAAGCCTGGTAGCGGGCGGCAGAATCGATCTTCATGACTAACTCCTCATGGTTACGAACGTTGTGCGACGTCGGAGGCAAGGCCTGGCGCCATGCCTGGCCGCTGTTCCGGTGCTTATTTCCTTTACCTGCGGTATGCCGGAAGGTAGAGCGGCCTCTTTGCGACCACGCCAGATTTGGGCTTGCCATGCGCCATCACCGCGACTTCTGTGCCAATCCTGGCGAACTGTGGTTTCACGAAGGCGTTGGCTGCGTACTTCTTCGTGGTTGGACAGAACATGCCGGCCACGCAGGAGCCTATCTTCTCCCCCGAAGGCGATACCACATCGTAGCCCTCGCGGGGGACGCCTCCGGTGATCTCGATCCCGACGAGTTTCCGCGAGACTCCAGCGGCGGCGATGGCCTCGAGGGCCTTCTTGCCGATGAAGTCGGGCTTCGAAAAATCACATGCCCACTTGAACCCCGCTTCGAGGGCGTTGATGGAAGGGCTGATCTCGTGTCCGTGGAGCGGCATGCCTGCCTCGAAGCGGAGGCTGTCCCTGGCTGCCAGTCCGATGGCCTTGACCTCGATACCATGGGCCTCGCCGGCCTTGATGAAACCCTCCCAGAGCCCGAGGGCATCCTGCGCCGGAAAGAAGAGCTCCCCGCCATCCTCACCTGTGTAACCGGTGCGGCCGAAGAGGATCTTCGTACCATGTATGACAATCTCGCCAGAGGTGAAGCGGGGGCAGGAAGAGGCCTTCGGTGCGCCCATGAGGTCGAGGAGTTCGAGGGCCCGGGGTCCCTGGACGGCGATCATGTAGGTGGCCTCGGAGACATCCTCGACCTTGACCGTCCCCCTCCACTCCCGGGCGCGCAGGGTGAACCACTCGAGATCGGTCTCCAGGTTCGAGGCATTGACGACGATCCACCATCTTCCCGGCAGGCGGTAGACGAAAAGGTCATCGAGCACGAGTCCCCTGTCGTCGAGGAGGAGCGAATAGCGGGCATCCCCGTCCTTCATGTCGAGGACAGCGGCGCTGACGCTGTGCGAAACAAAGGCATCGGCGTCGGGACCGGACACGATGAGCTGGCCCATGTGGTCGATGTCAAAGAGCCCGACCCCTCGCCTGCAGATGTTGTGTTCCTCGATCGCGCCGGTCGGATAGGAAATGGGCATGTCATAGCCTGCGAAGGGTGCCATCTTGGCGCCAGAAGCGACATGCCAGTCGTGCAGCTTTGTGGATTTCAGGTTTTACCTCCAGGGTGCAGAACGTCGAACCACATCGAAAGTCTAGCAGGAACGAGGGGAATCCGCAACAACGACTTGCCAGCCAAAACCTCTGTTTCAACAGGCGAATCGTTGCCCCTATTTCCCTCTGCCTGGGGAAAGGGTAGCTCCAAGATCCTCGGCAAAAGCATCGATCTCCGACTCCTCGTTGTCCCACGAGCACATCCAGCGGGCCAGACCCCTTGAAGCGTCCATGACATAGAAGAACCAGCGCTCAAGAAGGCTTTCAGTCACCGCTGAGGGCAGACAGGCGAAGACGCCATTGGCCTGCACGGCCTGCGCAGGGGAAAGGCCGCGGGCGAGGATCGCCGCCTCAAGGCGCTGCGCGAGGGCATTGGACCTGGTCGCATTCTCCTTCCACAAGCCCTCCCCGAGGTAGACCTCGTACTGGGCAGAGAGGAAGCGCATCTTGCTCGCAAGCTGGAGGACATTCTTCCGGAGGTTTCCGGCACCGAGGGCCAGGGCAGGATTGAGGAAGACGAGGGCCTCCCCGTTCATGAGGCCGTTCTTGGTTCCACCGAAGGACAGGAGGTCAGCAGGCCCGGCAGCCTCCCGCAACCCCGTGCCCAGGTGGACGGCGGCGTTGGAAAGCCGCGCACCATCGACATGGAGGTAATAGTTCCTTTCGCGGCACAAGGCACCAAGGGCCGCCAGCTCCTCCTCGGAGTAGACGGTGCCCAGCTCGGTGGGCTGGGATACCGAAACCATCCTCGGGAGATTGGAGTGGACCCAGCCGAGGTCCGCCACCCTCTCCCTGACCATGTCCGGCGTCAGTTTTCCATTTTCAGTGTCAATTGTGAATAGTTTGACCCCAGCTATCCTCTCTGGTGCGCCGGCCTCGTCGACGGCGATGTGGGCGTGGCCTGCGCAGATGACGCCTTCCCAGGGCCGGAGCGCGGAAGCGATGGCCATGACGTTGGCCCCTGTGCCGTTCCAGACAAGATAGGTCTGGCTGTCCGCGCCGAAGGTCTCCTTGAAAAGGAGGGCTGTCCGCTCCGTGACTGGATCGTCCCCGTAGCCCACCGCGTGGCCCTCGTTGGCCCTCGCCAGGGCGGCCATGACGGCAGGGTGCACCGTGGCGTTGTTGTCGCTCGCAAACCAGCGCTTCTTCATCGTCGCTCCATTCATCCAGGTCTCCTCAGGTGGGGATGCCGAGCTTCGCGAGGGTCCCCGCGGTCGGCACGCCGTCGGCATCATAGCCCTTTCTCCGGTAATAGGCGTCGAGCATGGGTTCGAGGTCCACTACACTTTTCCTGGCGTGCTTCGTCTCCGCCTCGGCCAGGAAGCGGCCGGGCAGCGTGTCGTCCTTGCGGCGCACGCCCATGCGCGTGTTCATCCAGCGCTCAAGGACGTGCGTGCGCCGGCCCGCACGGAGGTAGCCGTACATCGTCACGCGACGTCCCGTGATCGCGGAGACCTGGCCTGAAAGGACAGACCAGTCGAGGAGGATCTGGGCGACGCGGGGGAACCAGGTCATCATAATGCGTAATACTGGCTTCGGCGTGAGCTTCGGCACGAGGGGCTCGAGGAGTACGCCGAATACTGTGAACTGGCAGGTATGGGTGCAATTGACCGCATCGAAGAGGTCTTCCATGAAATCGACCCAGGCGGCCTTCGAGCGCGTGGAATAGGGCGGGATGAATCCATAGAGGACCTCGAGGCCGATCGGATAGGCGTTGAGGTGGCAGCCTCCGCGGTTGGCGACCGCATAGTTGAGGCCCTGTCCCCAGCCCGCCCTCGGGTCGTAGGCCGCGATCTCGAGGCCCTTCACCTGTGCCGCGTAGCCGAGCCCGCCATATTTCGAGGCCAGGATCCTCGAGCCCTCGGCAAGCTCCGCACCCTCGAGCCGACGGTGGGCGGTGTCCTCGAGGAGGGCCACGATGTTGTCGGACTTCCCGAAAGCGAGGGCACTCGGCCGTGAGCCCTTCTCGGCGGCTTCCATGGCCCAGGCAAAGGTTCCCCCTGCGGAGATCGTGTCGAGGCCGAGTTCGTTCATGCGGTCGTTCCAGACCCCCACGAGGTCAGGATCCCAGTTGCCTATGTTTCCGCCCCAGAGGCCTGTGGTCTCGAACTCCGGGATGTGCCTGACCTTGCCGTCAGGGTACTTTCCCTTGTGACCGCAGAGCACCGTGCAAGGGCTGCAGGTGGCGTGCCGCGTGTCATAGCGCCCGGCCATGGCCTCGCCCGAGAAGGCGCGGAGGCGCTC
>JBMOIK010000225.1:0-6668 GCA_049317365.1 Rectinemataceae bacterium
CAAGCGGGATAGGCTGTGTACGAGGTACTTGGAAGCAGGGAGAAATGCCGATACTATTCATATATGCGAAGAATTACCGCAGTGATCGCGCTTTTTCTCGGCTTAGGCCTCGCGGCGCAGGATCGGACAGCGGTTCCGCTTCCCACGCGTCTCCGCGTAGCAGTCAAGGGCGCCGAAGTGACCCTGACCTGGGACGCTCCATCGGATGCGCCTGGGGGCTGGGGCATCTACCGCTCGCCGCTGGCGATCGCTGCGGATTCACTTGCCAAGGCCGTCAGGCTGACCATCGCATCGCCGAATATCCGCACATTGACTGCCATCGCCCCCGATGGTGCACCCTATTTCTACGCTGTCCTTCCCCTCGATCGGAGTGGTTCGCCTTCCCTCTCCTTCCTCCCCGGGCAGACCGTAACCCGCCAGGCAGTCGTCGCCACGGGAGCCCCTGCTGTCACTGTGCCCAAGATCACTGCCCTCAAGATCAACACGATCAAGGATATAGCCAAGCTTTCCTTTACCATCGCAGCCGGCACCGGACCGGTACTGGTGTATCGTTCGATCGGCGTTTTCAAGACGCCTGCCAGCCTGCTTGAAGCCAACCTCATATCCACCCTGCCCGATACCACCCGCGATTTTACCGATTTTCCCATTCCGGGTATTTCCTATTACTATGCCCTCATCCCCGAATCGAACCTCAAGGCAGGACGCATCAGTTTTGTCGATGGCCTCAACACCCTTTCAAGCCCCATTTTCCTCGCATCGACCAAGACCATGGCCCCCCTCCCCGAAACCGGCACACTGGCGAGGATCACACCCCTGCCCTTCCACGTCTTTGCCTCGAACGAAACCATTCCCCAGCGCGATAGCCCGGCCGCGCTCCTGCCTGAAACGGAGAAGGCCATAGCCGGAATACTGTCGCCCTATGTTGACCCGACTCCACGGGCACCAGCCCTGGTCATCCTTGCGCCGGACAGGGGGCAGGCTGCCGGTGGCGAGGCTTACGCCCTTTCACTCATCCTCCAAGGAGCCTTTGCCAAGGGCGATTGGAAGGCCAGCGTGAGCCAGCTCTCAAGCTACCTTTCGCTCAACAGAAGCCCGGCAGTTGCCTCTCGCGCACATTTCTATCTGGCCCAATCGCTCGCGATGACCGGTTCCTCACGGGACGCCTTTTTCGAGTTCCTCAAGGCGCGGGACTTCAACGCTCCCGAGACTCGCCAATGGATCCTCTATCTCATAAAAGTGCTCAGGGACTCCTGAAGCCCGAAGAGTGCCACAGGCATATCGCCGCCGCGAGGGCATCGGCGGCATGGTCGGGTTTCGGCTTTCCCGGAAGTCCGAGAAGGAGTTTCACCATCTCCTGAACCTGGTTCTTGTCCGCACGTGAGGTTCCGACCACCGCCTGCTTGATGGCCGTCGGGCTGAAATCGAAGAGCTCGATACCCTCCCTCGCAATGGTAAGGCGGATAGCGCCCCGGGCTTCAGCGACCGGAAAGGCCGAGGTCACGTTCTTCCAGAAAAAGAGGGTTTCCATTCCCACGCTCGCCGGTTTCCATTCGGAAAGCAGCCCGGCTATTCCATTGGATATGGCAAGGAGGCGGGCACCCATCGACTCATCCTTGTCTGTTTCGATGACCCCATGCGCACAATGATGAAGGCGGCCATCGCCGACCTCGATGATGCCCCATCCAATCGAAGCCAGCCCGGGATCGATTCCCAGGATACGGTGACTGCGCGTCATGGACAGAGTTCGTCTCGTGGCGAAAAAAAAGCCGCCCTTCGCGGGGCGGCCCTACCTTCGTTCGGTGACACGGAACCGGGTCCCTGGGCCTTATTCCCCGGCATCCTCGGGAATGTTCGCGTTGTGGTAGACGTTCTGCACGTCGTCGGATTCCTCAAGCCTGTCGATGAGCTTCTGCACCTTGCCGCCAGCGTCCTTTTCCACATCGACGTAGGTCTCGGGAACCATGGAGATCTCTGCCCCGTCGGTTTCCATGCCAGCGTTGTTGATGGCGGTGAGCACGGCCTCGAAGGCGTCGGGACTGGTGTAGACAACAATCTCGCCGTCCTCGTCCACAATGTCGTCAGCCCCGGCTTCAAGGGCCAGTTCCATGACCTTGTCCTCGGTGTATTTCTCGCCGTCGAGCGAGATGACACCCTTGCGTGCGAAGAGCCGCATGACGGCGTTGGAAGTTGCGAGGGTACCGCCTGAGCGCGTAAGAAGGTTGCGTACTTCGGCCGCTGCCCGGTTCTTGTTGTCGGTGAGCACCTCGATGAGGATGGCGATACCTCCCGGAGCGTATCCTTCGTACACAAGTTCCTCGTAGTTCGATCCCTCAAGCTCGCCGGTGCCCTTCTTGATGGCACGCTCGACGTTGTCCTTGGGCATGTTCGCGGCCTTGGCCTTGAGGATCGCAGTCCTGAGCCTGGCATTGGTATCGGGATCGCCGCCGCCCATGCGGGCTGCGATCGAAATCTCCTTGATGAGCTTGGTGAACATCTGCCCGCGCTTGGCATCGGCAGCGCCTTTCTTGTGCTTTATGGTCGCCCATTTACTGTGGCCGGACATGGTCTCTCCTTGTTCCCGAAGGCAAACCCCCATTAGAAAAAAATGAGGTCCACCCCTGTGGTCTGACTAAGCCATTGGATGGGAAATGGGTATCACAAACTGAAAAGGCTGTCAAGATTCAGGAGTTTCGCGACCTTTGATTGCCAACAATTCCATATTTCGCTATCGCCTAAATACCACGCATTTAAGATCATTTGTCGCATTTACCGCTATCCGTCGCAGCTGCTCCTGCCAAAGGAGCGTCGCTTTTGGCAGCCTGCCCTGTGATAGAATGCCCTCTTCTGAGCGAGGTGCACGATGCAGGAGTTTTCTATCAAGGGAAGGCAGTGGAGCGCCTCCGCACCACTGGTGATCGCTGAAATCGGGACTGGCCATGGAGGCAGTCTCGGAAAGGCGCGTGAACTGATCGCGGCCGCTGCGCAGTCAGGGGCAGCCTGCGCAAAGTTCCAGTGCGTCTTTGCCGAGGAGATCATCCATCCCCGGACTGGTCTGGTGCCTTTGCCGGGGGGCGACACAAGCCTTTTCGACGTTTTCCGCTCCCTTGAGCGCCCCGAGGAATTCTACGCCCAGCTGAGGCAGGCCTGCATCGATATGGGCCTGCTTTTCCTCTGTACCCCCTTTGGCGAAGGGAGTGCCCTCCTTCTCCGCCGCATCGGCGCCAGTGCAATGAAGGTCGCGAGTCCTGAACTCAATCACCTGCCCCTCCTCGAACTGCTCGGCAGTTTCAGGCTGCCGACCATCGTCTCGAGTGGAGTATCGACGCTTGCCGACATCGAGGTGGCCCTGGCCCTGCTTGGTGACTGCGACCGGGCACTCCTCCACTGCGTCACTGCCTACCCAGCCCCTCCGGAAGACTACAACCTCGAACTCCTTACAAGTTATGCGACACTGTTTGGAGTTCCCGTCGGCGTCTCAGACCATTCGATGGATCCACGGCTCGTACCGGCCCTCGCCGTGGCCCGGGGGGCGTCCATCATCGAAAAGCACATCTGCCTTTCCCGCGACGATCCGGGACTCGACGATCCCATCGCCCTCGATCCCGGGGACTTTGCCATCATGAAACGCGCCATTGACGAGGCGGCCCGTGATCCTGCCGGCTGCGTCGAGGCCCTCGTCGCGGAGCACGGCAGGCAGCGCATAGATGCCATCCTCGGGACAGGGAGGAAGGTCCTCGCGCCGAGCGAGGCTGCCAACTACGGCAGGACAAACCGCTCGGTCCACGCCCTTTCGGCCATCGGGCCGGGCGAGGTGCTGACAGTCGGCAACACCGCCCTCCTCCGCACCGAGAAAGTGCTCAGGCCAGGCCTCGAGCCATCGGCCTGGAAGGCCCTTCTCGGACGCAGGGCGCAGCGCGCCATACCCGAGGGCGAAGGAATCAATTGGGACGATGTCGGGGGCCTGGCAACCTAATGCCCCTCCTCGGGCCCTCCGGCCCTACTGCAGGCTTACCACCGTCTTCCCATAGCCCCCCTCTTCGGGCCGGGCGAAGTGGTAGTCGGCGATGCCGGCACGGGTTTTCAGGTAGTCGTGAATCCCCTTGCCCAGTATGCCTTCGCCTGTACCGTGAAGGAGGGTGAACACTGACAGGCCCTGGAGGCTCGCCGCGTCAACCTGCTTTTCGACGGCGTCGATGGCGGCAGCGAGCCGAAAGCCCCGGAGGTCGAGCTCGAAAACCGCAGTGGAGCGACCAGTGTCCCCGCGTGGTGCCAGCTCCACGGCCACCTCCGTCTTGGTCACAGGGCCGGAGTTCGCGATCGCAGTCAGTTCCGATTCTGGGAGCGCGAGGCGCATCGTGTCGGTTTCCAGCAGCCAGTGACCTTTTTTTGCCGCGCGTACGATGACACCGCGCCGCCTGGCCGATCCGGCCAGGACGGCCACTCCCGGCCCGAAGGGCGGCGCGGCACCGGTGGCAGCCTCGACAGGGGGAGGCGCAGGAAGGGAGTCCTCCCTGAAACGCTCAAGATCCCCTTTGGCCTCATCTGTCAGCACGGCGAGCTGCCCCAGGAAGGCCTTCACTTCATGGGTGCTTTCGGGCGTGATGCCGCCCTCCCGGAGTCCCCGCACGAGATTCTCCAGGGTTTTCCGGCTTTCGGAAAGCTGTCGCTTAAGCCCGGAAACGCCTTCTTCCCTGAGCTCTATCTCGCGCTGCCTGACCCTGAGGCTGGCGAGGTCGGCCCGGCGCTGCGAATCCATGGCCTCCCTCAGGCGGCCCTTCCTCTCGGATTCGAGGTCCTCGAGCTTCCGGTGCCGCTCCGAAAGGCCCTTGATAAGCTCGGAAACATCGGCACGCTCCTCGTCGAGGTAGCCTCGGGCGGCGGCCACGACTTCGTCCGGAAGTCCGTGCTGGGCGGCAATGTCGAGGGCGCGACTCTCCCCCGGCACACCCATGAGGACGCGGTAGGTGGGCTGCAGCGAAGCGGCATCGAAGTCCATGCAGGCATTGAGACAGCCAGGCCGTGTGTAGCCGTAGTTCTTGAGGATGCCGTGGTGGGTCGTCAGTATTGTGAGGGACTTCCGTGCGATGAAGAAATCGAGGAGGCCCATCGCGACAGCCGAACCCTCTTCCGGATCGGTACCCGAACCGAGCTCGTCGAGGAGGACGAGGCTGCGCCCCGTGATCCCGCCGCAAATCGAAGCAATTGTTCGCATATGGCCGGAGAAGGTAGACAGCGACTGGTCGATGGACTGCTCGTCGCCGATGTCGGCGAACACGGCGTCGAAGACAGCGAAACCGGTACCCGGTCCGGCGGGGAGGGCAAGGCCGAACTGGTTCATCAGGGCAAGGAGGCCGATGGTCTTGAGCGTGACGGTCTTTCCGCCCGTGTTCGGGCCTGTGATGATGAGGGTCCGCGTGCCCTCGGGCAGTTCGACATCTATGGGAACAGCACGCGGACCGAGGGCCGGATGCCGGCCTGTCCTCAGCACAAAGCCCGAGGGCAGCCCGGCGGCGAAGATGCGACCCGTAGCCTTGGCTTCCCGGGCCCGCGCCACGAGGCCGTCGAGGCTTCCGAGTATCTCCCGCGCACGTGAAATGGCTCCTGCCTCGGGTCGGATGGCCTCGCTTGCCTCGCGCAGGATCCGCGCGACCTCCATGCGGTATCGCGCCTCTTCCTGCACGAGGTCGTTGTTCCGCGAGACCAGTTCCTCGGGTTCCACGAACACCGTCTGCCCAGTCGAGGAGACACTGTGAACAATGCCCTTGATCCTTCCCTTGAAATTCGCGTTGAGGGCCAGGACGGTGCGTCCGTCACGCAGGGTCGGTTCGTCCGACTGGAGGAGGGACCGGGTCTCGGGATTGCGGAAGAACGATTCGGTGAGCGTGGCGATCTCGCGGTTGATGCGCGCGACGCGCTCGCGGGCAGCCTTGAGCTCGGGTAGGTCCTTGAGGGACCCGTCCTTGTGGATGATCCTCCAGACCGCCTTGGGAACTCCTCCCAGCGCGGGGAACTTCGAGAGCTCCGTTGCCACTGCCGAGGGCAACTCCTCCTGGATCGCGCCGAGCCAGGAGAACAGCGACATCGCTGATTCAGACCAGAGCGCGAGACCGTAGAGCTCCTCGACCTCGAGGAAGTGCCCCTCCTTCGAAAGGCCCCGTACCGAGTCCTTGACCGGGGGAAAAGCGAGTTCGGGCAGGGGCCGTCCATCCCGAAGCTCCGCGAGGATGGCAGACGCGGAATCCTTCAGTACTGTGATGGCTTCCGCATCGTGGAGGGGAAGGGCAGACAGGAGGGCTTCCCTCCCTTCCTCCGACAGGCAATACGAGGCCGTCGCCTCGCGTACGCGCGCGAAGTCGAGGAGACCCAGGGCATGCTCATTCATCTTCCATTTCCTCAGGTCCGGCACCGGCCTTCCGGTTCGCCGGGCGGCGGATGCGGACGCGCCTGCCCGCGGCCTTCGCGTATTCCTGCGAAGCCTCGAGCTCTCCCCGTATCCGCCTGTAACTCTCCCAGCGGTCGGGATGGATGAGGTCGTCACCGAGGGCCCTCATCACGGCACAGCCTGATTCGTGGCTGTGGGTGCAAGACAGGCCATAGGAGCAGCCGCTCTCGAGGCCCGAGAGCTCGGGGAAGTAGGCAATCAGCGTGGAGGGTTCGATGCCCCGAAG